>SKYL01000263.1 GCA_007127935.1 Halorhodospira sp.
ATGCGCATCGCCAATCGTTGGTGCGTGATCCCCGGCGACGGCACCATGGCCAGCGGCACGCCGTCGATCAACTCCCAGTCGCCTTCCCAGCGGCGGTAGTCGTCCACCGTGTAGTGTTCCCGGTAGTGCGCTTCCTGCATGGCGTCCACCCTTTATGCACTGGTGTCATCGGTTCGATTGTATGCCATGACGGGGTCGCCCACCCACAGTTCCGGCGGCGGCGGATGGCTGAGAAAGCCGGTGGGGCTGGCGGTCAGCCCGTAGGCGCCGGATTGGAAGACGACGATCAGATCGCCCGGCTCCGCCCGGGGCAGTGGGATGTCGTCGGCCAGGAGGTCGAGCGGTGTGCAGAGCGGACCCGCCACCGACGCGGTCTCCACGGCCTCTTCATCCATGCGGTTGCCGACGGCCACCGGGTAGTTCTTGCGGATCACCTGCCCCAGGTTGCCGGAGGCGGCCAGGTGGTGGTGCAGGCCGCCGTCGGTGATCAGGTAGGTCCGGCCCCGTGACGCTTTGCGGTCGATGACCGACGTCACATAGATCCCCGCTTCGCCGACCAGGTAACGGCCCAGTTCAAGAACCACCCGGGCGCCGTCCCGCACCAGGCCCGGCCGCTCCATCCAGTGGGCCAGGTTCTCCGCGACCGGTGCCAGGTCGACGGGGCGGTCGTGGGGGAAGTAGGGGATGCCGAATCCGCCGCCGATGTTGAGCAGCCGGACCGGCTCCGGTGCGCCGGCCGCCAAATGGTGGGCCAACTCGAAGAGGCGGTCGTGGGCGGCGATCAAGGCGTTGGCTTGCAGGTTCTGGGAGCCGGCGAAGATATGAAAGCCCAGAAAGTCGAAGGCCGGGTCGGCGAGTTGCCGCAGCAGCGCCGGCGCCTGTTCGGCATCGACGCCGAACGGTTGGGGGCCACCCCCCATGCGCATCCCCGACCCCTTCAGCGCGAAGTCGGGGTTGATCCGTAGCGTTACGCGGGCGGTGCGGTCCAGCGCCGCGCAGAGGCGGCGGACCCGCTCCGCCTCCCCCGGCGATTCCAGGTGAATGACGGCGCCGGCCCGGAGGGCGGCGGCCAGCTCGGGGTCGCGCTTGCCCGGCCCGGCGAAGCCGGTCTCCGCCGCCGCGCCGCCGCACTCCAGCACCCGTTGCAACTCGCCCAGGGAGGCGACGTCGAAGCCGTCCACCCGCCGCGCCAGGTGCCGCACCACCTCCGGCATCGGGTTGGCCTTCACCGCGTAGTGGAGGCGCAGGTCCGGCGGGAGCGCCGTCCGCAATTCGCCTACGCGGGCGTCCAGGGCGGTTGGGTCGTAGGCATAAAACGGCGTGCCCCCGGCCCGGTCCGCCAACTCGGTCAGCGGGTGCCCGCCAAGGGTCAGCACCCCATGGGTGATCTCGAAGTGCCGCATGCACGGCAGGTGGGCCACTTGGGGGTTCACGGTGCCACCTCGCGTGGGTCGTGGATGAGGGTGACGGTGGCCTTCAGCGCCGCACGGTCGATTTTGCCGTTGGCGTTGCGGGGCAGTGGTTCGCCCCGGTCGATGATGTGCGTGGGGACCATGAAGGCCGGGAGCCGCCGCCGATACAGCGCCATCAGGGCGTCGATGGCGAGGGGGGCGCCGCCGCGGCTGGCGGCGATGACGACGATGGCCTGCCCCAGCCTCGGGTGGGGGACGCCCACCGCCGCCGCCTCGGCCACCCCGGGAGCGCCGTACACCACCTCCTCGATCTCCTGGGGGCTCACCCGGTAGCCGGAGGTCTTGATCATCTCATCGCGGCGGCCGATGAAGTAGAGGTAGCCGTCGCGGTCCCGCCGGACGGTGTCCCCCGACCAGACCGCCGGCGCCTCCAGGGGCGGTCCGCCGCGCCGGCCCGGCGGCGGGCGGAAGCGCCGGGCGGTGGCCTTGGGGTCGTTCCAGTAGCCGAGGCTCACCAGCGCCCCCCGGTGGACCAGTTCTCCCGGCTCGTCCGGGTCACAGGGCGAACCGTCCTCCCGGACCACGTCGATGTGGGCATTGGGGATCGGCTTGCCGATGGAGCCGGGGCGGCGGTCGATCTCGGCCGGCGGCAAGTAGGTGGAGCGGAACGCTTCGGTGAGGCCGTACATCAGGTAGATGTCGGTGATCGGCAGCCGGGCGCGCAGGGCGGTCAGGGCCGAGTCCGGCAGCGATCCCCCGGAACTGGTGATATAGCGCAGGGAGGCCGCCGCCTCCGGCGGCCACGTTTGTGTTGCCAGATCGATCCATAGTGGCGGCACCGCGGCCATCCCGGTGATGGCGTGCCGTTCCACGGAACGGACGATGTCGCCGGGAACCAGCGGGTTGAGGAGTGTTACCTCCGCGCCCACTCGGAAGGCGGTGGTCAGCTGGCTCAACCCGTAGTCGAAGCTCAACGGCAGCACGGCGAGGATGCGGTCGCGCCGGGTGTTGCCCAGGTAGCGGGTGACGCTCTCCGCCCCTGCCACCAGATTACGGTGGGAGAGGACCACCCCCTTGGGCCGCCCGGTGCTGCCGGAGGTGTAGAGGATTGCCGCCATGTCGCCGTCGATGCGCCGCGCCGCCGCCCGCGCCGTGCCCCCGTCCCGGTGACCCCACGGGATGACCGGTACAGCGGCACGCTCGTCGCCGGTGCCGTCCACCACCACCACCGCGCTCAGATCCGGGCACCCGGCCCATGTCTCCCCGAGCGCGGCCAGCCGGGGGGAGGAGGTGATCAGGAGCCGGGCGCCGGAGTCGCGCACGATGTGTTTCACCTGGTGAGGTTTGAGATGGGGGTTGATCGGAACCGCCACGCCTCCCGCGGCGGCGGCGCCAAAGAGGGCGGCCACCGCCTCGGGGCGCTTCTCCAAAAAGACGGCCACCCGGTCGTCGGCGGTGAGGCCTAGGGCCAGGAAGGCACGGGCCGCCGCGTTGGCCCGATCCGCCAGGCTGGCGTAGTCCAGACGCTGGTCGTGGGTCGCCAGCGCCGGGGCATCGGGTTCGCGGGCAGCGGCTTGGAAGAGCAGGTCATGCAGGAGGAATGGGGAACGGTCCATGGCGCCTACCGGGCGGTCATACGGAACAGCGGTGCCGGGGGGGGTGAATGGTGATCTCGGGGGCTTTGCTCCGGGATCGGCTGATGGCGACGAAGGGACGCCGTCCGGTGAGCAGGATCTCCAGCGTTCCGGCCTGTACGAAGAAGAGGCTGCCCACCCGCCGCGCCCCCAACCGTTGATGGGCCCGCAACGATCCGGGGTTGAAGGCGGAGATCCGGCTCAGTGTCCATTGGACGCCGTGCTCCCGCAGCCAGGCGTTGGCGGTGTCCCAGAGGTGGGCGAAGACGAATCCGCCCCGGGCTTCCGGCGCGACGTAGACGTCCACGTCGAGAATGCACCGGGGGGAGGGGGGAGCCCGCAGCAGGCAGCGGTGCTCTTCCTCCCGGTGGCGTCCGGGCAGCAGCCACAAGTGGCCCAGCGGTTGTGCCGCCCCTGGCCGGAAGGCGCCGAAGCAGACCGCCTCACCGCGAGGCTGCCGCTCCAGCCGGGGGGCTGGCCGGGGCAAGGTTGCCAGTGCCGGATCGCCGGGCCGTAGGATGCGAATCTCCAGTCCGTGGCCGCGGCGCGGCAACCATGGCCGGTCCACCACCGGTTGCGCCATCAGGTAGTAGCGGGCCACGCCCAGGTGGGGGTGGAGCCGACGCAACAGCCGGTTGATGGCCAGCAGCGCGGCGTTGCCCACCCCCAACTCGCGACAGTGGGCGACCAGGCGGGGCAGTGGGGCGGCGGTCATCCGTTGCATACGTACTCGTAAACCGTGTTGTGATCGGGCCAGTTCAGCGGGGCGTGGGGGGTGACCTGGTAGGGCCCCAGCGGCCCGCTGACCTCGTGGGGCGTGTCCGGGGTCGGTTCGGCGCCCGTGACCGTGCGCCAGCGCAACCGGTCTCGATCAGCTGCCGGAGGGTCGGAAACCAGCAGCGGGCAGGCGAAGAGGTTGAGGATGCGCGCCGGGGAGCCGGGGCGACCGTGGAATTCGATGCGCCACGTTAGGCGGACGCCGTCCATCGTCAGCCGCATCGACCAGCGGTGGCCGGGCAGTGGACGGGGCCGCAGGGCGGCCCGGCGGCCAAGCCGTCCGTCCAGCAGCCGCCAGTCGACGGCGTCCCGCAGGCGGTGGAGTACGTCGCCCTCCGGCGTGCGGAAGAGGGCGGTGGGTATGCCTTGGGTGGTGATGATGATGGCGCCGTTCTTTCGTTCTAGCCGGCAGCCGTCGGTGCGGACCGCCCCGTAGAGCATGCCGTCGCACTCCACCAACGGGGACCATCCGGCCAATGCCGGCGTGGCCCGCAGGTCCGCCACCGGGACGCGTGCCGGGGGGGGCACAACGGGCCGGCCGTCGAGGAGCGCGTGGAATGGAAGGGATACTCCATGGCGAAAATCGGCCTCGCCGCCGCCGAAGCCCTGTGCCGGTTGGCCGTGGGTGGAGAGCATCACGTCCCACCGTCCGATCCGGGCACGGGCCACGCCGCCGTCCGGATCGTGTTGGAGGCCCTCCTCTCGGCCGGGGGAGAACCCGTGGCGAGGGGCAATGGCGTGACATGATATGGCGCTCCGCAGCCGCGGGGCTCCGTGGCGCTGGGCCAGCAGCAGTCCCGCGGCCCACGCGTTGTAGACCGTCAGCACCATGTAGCGATCCCAGCCTCCGGCATGGCCGGAGAGACGGGATGGGTTGAGCCACAGCAGCCCGTCGTTTCGCTGTTGTCGAACCAGGCGCCGTTCCAAGGTGGTGGCCCAAGTGGTAGCCCGGGTGACGGACTCCCCCTGCGCCAGCCCCCGCAGTACGACCAACAGCGCGGCGTCTCCGAAGAGGGCGTGGGCGCTGCGCCCGAGCCCGCCGCTGTAGCCGTTGCGTGTATCCATGACCAGCCCGGTCCAGTCCAACGCGCGGCGCAGGTGGCGCTCCAGCGCGGTTTGCGGCGTTTGGCACCAAGCCAGCCAAAGGCAGAGGAGGTACTTAAAGTGGTAGGCGGTGGGCGTGGTCGCCCAGCGTGGCCAAGGGCGGTTGGGGAAGTCCCGGAACCCACCCGCCGCGGTGGTCCAGCGGTCGGCCAGGGCCAGCAGACGGCGCATCTCTTGGCGCTGCCGGCGGCTTGAGGCGGCTGCCTCCCCCAGCCGGAGGGTCTGCGCCAAAAACGCCCAGTTGTTGGAGGCGTAACGGCGGGCCGGGACACAACGCGCGAGGCCGCGCCGCACCAATGCGTTGCCGGCGTGGTCTCCCGGGTGGAGCCGGTCGGCCAGCAGTTGCAGCGCCAGCCGGTTGAACGGTGCGTGGCCGTGGCATTCCGGGGGGCGCCCCACCCAGTGCTCCAGGACCCGCCGCCACTCCGCCGTGGCCTCACCGCCCCGGCAGTGTAAGGCCAGGGCGGTGAAGGTGTGCGCATAGTGATCCACGGGTGTGGGATCACCGGTGACCGGGTCATAGATCTCCCCCCGGGGGTCCGTGAGGCGACCCAGGGCGTCCGCCACGGTTTCCGCCAGGGCCTCTGCCCGGGTCTCGGCCAGGGTCTCCGCATGGAACCCCCCGGTCTCCACCGGATCGGTGAGTACCGGTGCCGGTCTCATGGCAACCTCCCGGATCGCTGGGAGGGCGCCGCCGGTGCCGCGGCCACCGGGTTCTGTGCGGCTATCAGGTAGTCCGCCAACTCCCGCCGCAAGATGATGGCCGCCGCCACGAAGGCGAAAAAGAGGTCGAAGTAGGCCAAGCTAAGGAAGGCACCGCCGATCAGAAAGGCGAGGATGCCCAGGCGCAGCGCCCAGGCGTACTCGGCGATCCAGAGCGCGTCCGGGATGCGGGATGCCTGCTGCTTGAGCCGGGTCAGGCTGAGCAGGGTGAACAGCACCAGGCTGTAGTAGATGGCGAATCCGACCCACCCGTGTTGGCCTATGACTTGGAAGTAGATGCTGTGCTCGGCGCGGCGGCCTCCGCCGTCCTCGGCGGCCCATGAAACGTAGCTCTCCCAAAGGTCGTTGGGGAGGTTCTGGGTGCCGAAGCCGGAGCCGGTCCACGGGTTCTCGTTGGCGATGTTGTAGCTGACGCCCCACGCCTGTACCCGCCCCATGGCCGAGGCGTCCTCTTCGTAGGCCTGGAGGGTCTGCCACTGGTTGATCATGCGATCCGGGAAGGTCAGCCCGACACCGCCCACCGCGGCGATGCAGACCGCCACCAACGTCGTCTTGTAACGCATCTTTAGGAAGATCAGCGGCGCCAGGGCAATCAGGGTGACCCAAGCGCCCCGGGAGTGGGTGCCGACAATGGCGGCGGCGGTGAGGAAGAAGACGGCGTAAAGGGCGATGCCGGTACGGGGTGCCCAGCGGGACCACCACGGGGCGAAGAAGGGCA
>SKYL01000107.1 GCA_007127935.1 Halorhodospira sp.
GAGGCGTGGGCCCAGAACCGTCGAGCGGAGTTGATCTACCGGTAATGCATCCTTCAACCATGCAATTCGATCACACCAAGGCCCGGCCCCGCCGCGCCGGGCGGATGATGGCGGCATTGGCGGCCGGGCTGCTGGCCGCCTTCCCCACCTCGGCGGTGGATCTGGAAGACCGCCTGGACCGCCTCGAAGAGCTGCTGGAGGGGCGTGGACTGGCGGAACTGGTCCGCGACATCGAACGCCTCAAGCGTGAGAACCAGGAGTTGCGTGGCGAAATGGAGCAACTCACCCGTCAGGTCCGCATCCTGGAGGATCGCCAGCGAGGCCATTACGCCGACCTGGACGACCGCTTGCAGGCCATGGAGGCGGCGCCACCCGCCACCGCACCACCGTCCGAGGAAGACCGGGCGTTCACCGATGCCGACACGGCGGAAGATGCGGTGCCCATCCCGGAACTGACCCCGTCGGCCCGGGAGGCAAACCAAGCGGAACGCTACCGCGCCGCCTTCGCCCGTCTCAGCGACGGACTGTACGATGAGGCACGGGAAGAGTTCGAAGCGCTCATTGAGGATCACCCCGACGGACCCTACACCGCCAACGCCCGCTACTGGATCGCGGAGACGTATTATGCCGACCGCAACTTCCCCGAGGCGGAGGCGCACTTCCAGCGGGTGCTGAGCGACCACCCTGAGAGCGACAAGGTCCCCGACGCGCTACTGAAGCTCGGCTTCGCCGCCTTTGAGCGGGGGGATCTGGAACAAGCCCAAAACCGCCTGGAGGCGGTCCGGACCGAGCACCCGGAGACCACCGCCGCCGGTTTGGCGCAACAAAGGCTGTCGGAAATCCGGCGTCTTCAGTAAAATCCCCGCCCACCGGAATCACTTGGGCCGTTAGCTCAGTTGGTAGAGCATCGGACTTTTAATCCGCTGGTCGTAGGTTCGAATCCTACACGGCCCACCACTTCCCCTTTTTTTTCCGCCACCCCGCCCTCACCTTTATGTAGTTCGCCGTGTCCGCCGCGCCGCGCCGCGCTGCGCTCGCGGCAAAAGGCTTCGTGCCTCGCGATGACGGACTGCTGGAGAGAGTAGGTATGGCTTCCAGAGACCTAGAACAACTGATGTGGGCCGAGGCCTGCGAGATGCTGGACCGCGCGGAGCGGCTCCACCGGCAATTCTTCCGCCCGGGCCGCCGCGCCCGGACCCCCGTATGGGAACCTCCGGTCGATATCTACCAAGCCGACCACGGCTTCTGGCTGGTGGTCGCGATGCCCGGCGCCGCCCCCGAGAGCGTCCACGTCTCGGTGGAGGACGCGGACTTGGTGATCCGCGCCGAACGCCGCCTTCCGGCGGCGGCCCACCGCGGCGCGGTCCAACGGCTGGAGATCCCCCACGGCCGGTTCGAACGCCGCGTACCTCTGCCCCCCGGCGGCTACCGCCTGGGAGAGCGGCGGTGGCTGGACGGCTGCCTCCACCTCGCCATCGAATTCGCCTAAAAAGAGCAGGCCATGAACGATCAGCAATCCATTGACGACCGGGAAGCGGGGGCGAAGGGCGGCCTCCCGGAAGACGCTCTGATCCTCCTCCCGGTACGCAACATGGTTCTCTTCCCGGATCTGGTGTTGCCCATCACCGTGGGCCGCAAGCGGTCCGTCGCCGCCGCCCAGGAGGCGGTCCGACGGGATCAACCGCTGGGGCTGATCCTGCAGCGCGACCCGGAGATCAAGGAACCGGCTCCGAGCGACCTCCACGAGGTGGGCACGCGCTCGAACATCCTGCGCTACCTATCGGCGGAGGACGGCCACCACCACCTGATCTGCCAGGGGCAGGAGCGCTTCCGGGTCGTGGAGTACCTGGACGGCTACCCCTTCCTGGCCGCCCGGGTGGAGCGCATCCCGGAGCCCGAGGAGGTCGGCCCGGAGGAGGAGGCGCGCATGCTTACGCTCCGTGAGCGGGCGTTGGAGGCGATGAACCTGCTGCCCCAAACCCCGGAGGAGTTGACCGCCGCCATCCGCTCCATCGATCGGCCAGGCCTGCTGGCCGACGCCATCGCCGGCTACATGGACCTGAAGATCTCTGAGAAGCAGGAGATCCTGGAGCTAACCGAACTCCCCGCCCGCATGGACAAGGTCCAGTCCCTTCTCGACTACCACGTGGAGGTCCTCCGACTCTCCCAGAAGATAAGCCAGCGCACCCAGGAGACCATGAGCGAACGCCAGCGCCAAGCCGTGCTCCGGGAGCAGTTGCGCTCGATCCAGGAGGAGCTGGGGGAGACCGATCAAAAGACGGAAGAGATCCGGGAGCTGGATGAGCGCATCGGCAAGACCGGGATGCCCGAGGAGGTGGAGGAGCAGGCCCGAAAAGAGCTACGCCGCCTGGAGCGGATGCCCGAGGGCGCCGGCGAGTACTCCATGGCCCGCACCTACCTCGACTGGCTGCTGGAACTGCCATGGTCCGTTCTGGACGAGGAGCACATCGAGATCCCCAAGGCCCGGGAGATCCTCGACGCCGACCACTACGGCCTGGAGAAGATCAAGAAGCGCATCCTGGAGCACCTGGCCGTGCACAAACTCAACCCGGAGGGAAAGAGCCCGATCCTCTGCTTCGTGGGCCCACCCGGCGTCGGCAAGACCTCCCTGGGCCAGAGCATCGCCCGCGCCATGGGGCGCAAGTTCGTCCGCGCCAGCTTGGGCGGGGTCCACGACGAGGCCGAGATCCGTGGCCACCGGCGCACCTACATCGGCGCGCTGCCGGGCAATGTCATCCAAGGCATCCGCAAGGCGGGCACCCGCAACCCGGTCTTCATGCTCGACGAGATGGACAAGCTCGGCGCCGGCATCCAGGGCGATCCTTCGGCGGCGCTGCTGGAGGTGCTCGACCCGGAGCAGAACGCCACCTTCCGGGACAACTACCTCGGTGTCCCCTTCGATCTGAGCCGGGTGATGTTCGTTGGCACCGCCAACATCCTCGACCCGATCCCCGGGCCGCTGCGCGATCGCATGGAGGTCATCGAACTACCCGGCTACACCGAGGATGAGAAGGTGGAGATCGCCAAGCGGTACCTGGTGGACCGCCAGCGGGAGGCGGCGGGGATCGCCGCGGAACAATTCGCCATCACCGATGAAGCGCTCCACCGCATCGTCGCCGACTACACGCGGGAGGCCGGCTGCCGCCAACTCGACCGCCTCATCGGCTCGGTGGTCCGCAATGTCGCCGTGCGCATCGCCGAGGGCGAAATCGGTGAAGCCACGATCGACCGCGAAGCGGTGTCCACCATCCTCGGCCCCCCGAAGTATGAAAACGAAGTCGCCATGCGCACCAGCATCCCCGGTGTGGCCACCGGGCTGGCGTGGACCCCGGTGGGCGGCGACATCCTCTTCATCGAGGCCAGCCGCGCCGCCGGGAGCGGCAAGCTGATCCTCACCGGCCAACTGGGCGACGTCATGAAGGAGAGCGCCCAGGCCGCCCTGAGTCTGATCAAGGCGCGGGCGGTCGAGATCGGCCTGGAGGAGGACCGGATGGAGAAGTCCGACATCCACGTCCACGTCCCCGCCGGCGCCATCCCCAAGGACGGCCCCAGCGCCGGCGTCGCCCTCTACACCGCCCTTGTCTCCCTGCTCACCGGGCGGCGGGTACGGGAAGACGTGGCGATGACTGGCGAGATCACCCTGCGGGGTCTGGTGCTGCCGGTGGGCGGCATCAAAGAGAAGGTGCTGGCCGCCCACCGGGCCGGCATACGCACCGTGCTGCTCCCGGCCCGCAACCGTAAAGATTGGGACGACATCCCGGAAAACGCGCGGGACCAGTTGACCTTCCATTGGATCGAACGGGTGGAGGAGGCGGTGGACCGGGCCCTTCAGAACGAAAACGCGAGCTGAATGGCTCCGTACGGATCGTCCCGCCTTTGGGTCTCGAATTCGTGCGTCAGCCAGGAGTGCGTGTAGCTGAGGCGTATCCGCTCCCAATGGAAGGCAATCCCCAGATAGAGTTGGCTCACGTAGGGCTTCTTCTCCACACTACGGCTCTCCCGAAACGTATTCCCGTCGAGAAAGAGGTTGTGGGCAATGGCACGGCGTACCCCCCGGGCGTGCAGATACCAACCACCCCCCGCGGGCCGGAAGTAGGTCTCGGGCGCGGTCACCGGGTGGAAGATGGGACCCCCGTGGTCCATGGGCAGGTTCGGTCCGATGCGCAGGATGAACTCGGCCTCGGCGGCGGTATAGACGTTGCCCGCCCAAAGCGACCAGCCGGGGATGATGTCCATGGCCCATCCACCCCGACCGAAGTGGAGCCGACCCCGATAGCGGTCGGTATAGCGCACCACCACGCCCACCTCGTCATGTAGCTGCGTTTCCCACCCATTGGGCTGGTCGGCTCCGTCCAAACGCGCATGGACATCGCTCTGAAGGTAATGGCCGCCCGCCGACGGCCCGACTGTCCCCACCGTAAGATCGGCGATGCTCTGACGCCACCCGGACTCCACTACCAAGCTGGCGGTAACGTAAAGCCATCCGGCATAGGGCCGATCATCCTCGGACGGATTCTCTTCGGTGATGTCTTCCGGTGTAAAGAGTTTTTGGCCAACGCCACCCATCAAACGCCGCGTTCCCTTCTTGGGAAAAAAGGGCAATCCCCCCGCAAGGCGGTCCGCCCAACCGTGGCGGTCTCTTGCGCGGCCATACCATGTCACGCTTTGGCCGGCCGTATAGTACTGATCGCGTCCGGCAAAGGTATCGTTCTCATGAGTGACTGCGATGCTGTCCGCCTCCGCGGTTCCGGCGGTACCGAACAGTAACGCACCGCCGACCCACAGGGCGGTAATCGTCTTCCGGATTTGCGGCATCGCCCATGGACCCTCCCACGCCTACCTATTCATCGGCGCGTAGGGATGGAACTGTAGGGCTTCAGGCGGCGCCATGAAGCTGCTGATTCAACGACTCCACTCGGCGGACCAGGCGAAGGATCAGTTGGTCCTTAATCTTCTCCCGCAGGGGAGCGGCCAACTTGTCCATGGACGCCCGCCCCAGCCAGAAGAGAATGCTCTGCTCATCCGCCACCACGTCGGCACCGCGCTCCGTCCCGCCGAGGAAGGCCACCTCGCCGAAGACCTCACCCGGCCCCAGGGTGGCGAAGTGGCCCTCCTCCCCGGTGGCCGCGCCGACCCCGACCGCACCGGAGATCAGGACATAGAAACAATTGCCGCGGGTGCCCCGCTCGATGATCCGCTCACCGGGCTCGGCCAACACGAACATGTTCTTCGCCTTGATCAACTCGATCTTCTCGATGGAAGAGAGCGTCGAGAAAAACTCCAGACGATCCAAGATGCGCAGCATCCGGCCGTGATCGTGCATGGTGATGGGGCGCATTGCGGTTCTCCTGAGAATCCACCGGGGGTTTCAGGATATTAACCAGACCCGCACTGGGCATCCACCATCGCGTGGTCGGACGGCCAACCGCGACCCTTGAACGTCAGCACATAGGGATTGCTGCGCTGCGCTCACAATGACGGATTCTTAGGCGTCTCCCTAGGCGTTGTCGGCCGCGCCGCGGCGCAACCGCAGTCCCAACTCCCGCAACTGCGCATCCTCCACCGGAGCCGGCGCCTGGGTCAGCAGACAGGCGGCGGTCTGCGTCTTCGGGAACGCCATCACCTCACGAATGGAGTCGGCCCCCGACATCAACATCACCAGCCGGTCGAGGCCGAAGGCGATGCCGCCGTGGGGCGGCGCGCCGTACTGGAGCGCATCGAGCAGGAAGCCAAACTTGGCCCGGGCCTCGTCGTGGCCGATACCGAGCAGGCCGAAGACCGCTTCCTGCATCGCTTCGTCGTGGATACGGATGGAGCCGCCGCCCAACTCGACGCCGTTGAGGACCATGTCGTAGGCCCGCGACAACAGGTGTTCGGGGTCGCCCTCCGCCAACTCGGCGGGCGTGCCCGCCCGGGGGGAAGTGAACGGATGGTGCAGTGAGTAGAGCCGGCCGTCCTTCTCATCGTGCTCGAACATCGGGAAGTCCACCACCCAGAGCGGCGACCACCCGTCCGCGACCAGGCCGAGATCGTGGCCGAGGCGGACACGGAGCGCGCCCAGGGCGTCGCTGACCACGGCGGCGCGGTCGGCGCCGAAGAAGATCAGGTCACCGGCCTCGGCGCCGGTGCGCTCCAAGATGCCGGCCACTGCCTCCGGGGTGAGGAACTTGACGATGGGGGACTGGAGCCCGTCGGCCCCCTGGGCCGGATCGTTGACCTTGATGTAGGCCAGGCCCTTGGCCCCGTAGCGGCCGACGAAAGCGGTGTAGTCGTCGATCTGTTTGCGGGTCAGCTCGCCGCCGGCGGGCACCCGCAGCGCCGCGACACGGC
>SKYL01000348.1 GCA_007127935.1 Halorhodospira sp.
GGGCGGGCGGGTCGCCGGCCCGGCGGGGGGCCTCCCGGACCGGGAAGCGCCGGCCCGAGATGCGCCGCACCGTCTCCAGGACTTCACGCACGCTGTAGCCGCGCCCGTAGCCGCAGTTGAGGGTCAGGCTATCGCCGCCGTCGCCCAGGTGCTCCAGGGCCGTGACGTGGGCCGCCGCCAGATCCTCCACGTGGATGTAGTCGCGGATGCAGGTGCCGTCCGGGGTGTCGTAGTCGGTGCCGAAGACCGCCACCCCGTCGCGCTTACCCGCCGCCGCCTCGCACGCCACCTTGATCAGGTGGGTGGCGTTGGGGGTGGCCTGGCCGATGCGCCCCTCCGGGTCGGCCCCGGCCACGTTGAAATAACGCAGGATCACGGAGCGCAGCGGTGCGGCCCGCCCCAGGTCGGTGATCATCCGCTCGCTCATCATCTTGGACGCGCCGTAGGGGTTGATCGGGGCCAACGGCGTCTGTTCGTCCACGCGGCCGTTCTCCGGCAGACCGTAGACGGCCGCGGTGGAGGAGAAGACGATCCGCTCCACCCCGTGGCGGACGCAGGCATCCAACAGGTTCAGCGTGTTGTCGGTGTTGTTGCGGTAGTACTTGAGCGGATCGGCCACCGACTCCGGGACCACCACGTGGGCGGCGAAGTGAAGGACCGCATCGAAACGGCCCGCCGCCATCACCGCATCGAGGCGGGGCGTGTCGGCCAGGTCCGCCTCCACCAGTTCGCCGTGGAGCACGGCCCAGCGGTGGCCGGTGGAGAGTGCGTCGTAGACGACGGTGTCGTGGCCGGCATCGCCCAGCCGGCGGACTACATGACTGCCGATATAACCGGCACCCCCGGTGACCAGAAGTTTCATGGGGAATCCCCCGTAATGACGAAAAATTTTACGGTGCCTGTCGAAGATTTTTTCACCTTCTTAGGGCGCCGTGCCCCAGGGCTAATAACGCCCTGAAAAGCAAGCTATTGCGATTTTTTACAAAGTTATGTGCGAATCCCCACATATAAGGTTCAAAGGTGAAAGCCGCCTCTTATACTCCTATCCACGCCAATGAGAATGGAGCCGTCATTTATTGCTAAAAGGTGACGGGCCGTATTTGAATAGGGGGTTCCATTGCAGCTCTTTGGTCACTATGTCCCGCGCAGGATGCTCGCCGTCCTGGGGGTGGAAGGGTTCATCCTGGTTGCCTGTATCTACCTGGCGCTGGCGTGGAATGGCGGGCTGTTGGGGGAGGGGCTGTTGCCCGGGACGGTCGTTGCTGCCGATGTGCTGGTGGCGGCATTGCTCGGCCTGATGGCCATGGCCGTCCTCGGCCTTTACGACGGGACGGCCATTGGACGCGTCTCCGCCGTGGTGCCCCGGCTACTGGTGGCGCTGGGCTTGGCCCTGGGGCTGATGGCCGCGGTGGCGACCATCCAGCCGGGTTGGTTGCCGGCGCCCAACGCCCTGGCTCCCGGTTACGCCTTTGCACTGGTGGGGCTGAGCGCGGAACGGATCGCCTTTACCAAAGTGGCCGATACCGCCGCCTGGAAACCCCGGGTGTTGGTCCTGGGCACCGGGACCCGGGCGGCGTCGGTGGGACAGGTGCCGGGCGGCGAGCTTCCCTATCGCGTCATCGGCTATCTGCCGCCGGATGGCGTCTTTCAACACGGGGTGCCGGACGACCAGGTGGTCACCCTGGGCGGGGGGCGGCGGTTGGTGAACTTCGTACGCGAACACCGGGTCGACGAGATCGTCGCCGCCGTCCGCGACCGCCGGGGCGCGCTGCCGATGGAAGAGTTGCTGGAGTGCCGCCTCGATGGCGTGGCGGTCACCGACGTTTCCCGCTTCTTCGAGCGGGAACGTGGGCAGATCCGCCTGGAGTCGGTGAACGCCAGTGGCCTGATCTTCGGGGATGGCTTTCGGCAGGACCGCCTGCGTGGCACGGTCAAACGCGCCTTCGATCTCGTGACCAGCACCACGCTATTGATCGTGTCTTTACCGGTGATGCTGGCCGCCGCGTTGGCCATCAAACTCGACAGTGCCGGACCGGTCTTCTACCGCCAGGATCGCGTGGGACGAGGCGGGCGGCCGTTCCGCATTTACAAATTCCGCAGCATGCGCCAGGACGCCGAAAAAGACGGCGTCGCCCGCTGGGCGCAGACCGACGACGACCGCGTGACCCGTGTCGGCAAAGTCCTCCGTCTGCTGCGCATCGACGAACTGCCCCAGGTCTTCAACGTGCTGAAAGGGGAGATGAGCTTCGTCGGCCCCCGGCCCGAACGCCCCTGCTTCGTAAAAGAACTGGGAGCGCTGATTCCCTACTTCCATTCTCGCCACAGCATTCGACCGGGAATTACTGGCTGGGCCCAGGTTCGTTATCCATATGGCGCATCCGTGGAGGACGGCTACGAAAAACTCCAATACGACCTCTACTACGTAAAAAATCACACACTGTTTTTAGATCTATTAATCCTTATAGAAACGGTGAAGGTATGCCTCCTAGGGAAGGGCGCACGATGATCTTGCAGATTGCGCAACGGAGCCCTGAGTTATGGCGGCCGTAGGCTACATCATCGCCCTCGCCGCCTTCTCGACCCTGGCGCTCCTCGTCGTCACCGTATGGCGGCAACGCCCCGGCAGCGGCTGGCTCGCCATCGCCTCGGTCGCCTCCGCCCTGTGGGCCGGCTCCTTACTGACCTTGCACCAGGATGCCGCCGTCTCCACCGCCGTCTCCCACGGCCTCTTCGAGTTCCTTCGCAACGCCGCCTGGTTCGGCCTCCTGCTGGCCATGCTGCGTCGTCCGGTGGAGCACGACCCCGCCGGATCGCGGGCGCTCCGGCGCTGGAGCGCCGCGCTGGGCGTGGGGCTCGCCGTGGTGCTGCTCTACCTGCTCTGGGCGGTGGTTGCCGGCGTGGGGCAGTGGTACGGCGCGCTGATGGTGCTGTTGGCGGTGGCCGGCCTGGTCCTGGTGGAGCAGGTCTACCGCGACACGCCAGCGGAGCGGCGGTGGGAGATCAAGTTCCTCTGCCTCGGGCTGGGTGGACTCTTTGCCTTCGATCTCTTCCTCTTCGCCGACTTGGTCCTCTTCCTGGATCGCGGCCCGGCGGCGTGGGAGGCGCGAGGCGTGGTCAATGCGCTAGTGGTACCGTTGCTGGCCGTCTCCGTGTCGCGCCACCAGGTCTGGGCCGACGGCCCCGGGCCGTCCCGCCGCCTCTTCTTCCACTCGGCGGCGCTGGTGGCGGCCGGGGTCTACCTGCTGGCCATCGCCGCCGCCAGTCATTACATCGGTGAGTACGGCGGCGAGTGGAGCGGCGCCGCCCAGGTGGTCTTTCTCTTCGGCGCGGCATTGATCCTCGCCTTGATCCTCTTCTCCGGCAGCTTCCGCGCCCGGGCGCGGGTGCTGCTGGTCAAGCACTTCTTCCCCTACAAGTATGACTACCGCGACGAGTGGCTGCGCTTCACCGGCCGGCTCTCGGGGCAGGAACGGGCGGCCGGGTTCGAGCACCAGGCCATCCAGGCGTTGGCCGAACTGGTGGACAGCACCGGGGGGCTGCTCTGGGTCAAGGGCGACAGCGGCGCTTACCACCTGAAGGGCGTGCTCAACCTCGGCGCGCCCCAGTACGGTCCCCAATCCGGTGATCACCCGTTCATCCGGTTTCTGGCCGAGACCGGTTGGGTCGTCGACGTCGGTGAGTGCCGCCAAGACCCCGAGCGCTACGGTGGCGTTGCGCCGCCGGAGTGGTTGTCGGCGGACCCCCGGCACTGGCTGGTGCTGCCGCTGTTGCGGGGAGAGGCGCTGGAGGGGTTTGTCGTCTTGGCCACCCCCAGAGCGCCGCACCCGGTGGACTGGGAAGTGCGCGACCTGTTGAAGACCGCCGGCCGTCAGGTGGCGGTCTTCGCCGCCCTGGACCGGGCCAAGGAGGCGCTGCTGGACGCGCGCCAGCTGGAGGCGTTTCACCGCCTGTCGGCGTTTCTGGTCCACGACCTGAAAAACGTCTCCGGCCAACTCTCTCTGGTGCTCTCCAACGCCGAACGCCACCAGCACAACCCCGAGTTCGTCCGCGATGCCTTCGCCACGGTGGCCCACGCCAAGGAGCGCATGGACCGCACCCTGACCCAGTTGCAACAAGCACGGCCGGCGCAGCCGGCCCCCCGGCGGCGGTTCCGCGCCGCCGATGTGTTGGCCGAGGCGGTGGCGGGGGCGTCGCGCGGGGTGCCCCGTCCGGTGTTCGACAACCAGGCCGGTCACGTCTCATTGGTGGGCGAGCGCAGCCGCCTGCTCAACGTGGTGCAACACCTGCTGCGCAACGCCCAGGAGGCGACCCCCGCCGGCGGCGAAGTGCGGGTGCGCTTGGCGGCCGAGGGGGCCGAGGCGCGGATCGAGATCAGTGACACCGGGTGCGGCATGGACGATGACTTCGTGCGTGAACGCCTCTTTCGGCCTTTTCAGACCACCAAGGGCAATGCCGGCATGGGGATCGGTGCCTACGAGGCCAAGGAGTGGGTCCGCCAGTTGGGTGGGACGATCGATGTGCATACCCGGGTAGGTGAAGGAACGACGTTTGTTCTTCGATTTCCACGGGTGCCGGATGGTGACGCCGGACCGTCCCGCCGGCCCGGGATCCAAAGCGAGGTGAGTATCGGTGGTGTCTCCGCTGAAGCTGTTGGTCGTTGAAGACGACGAGGGTCTGCAGAACCAACTGCGTTGGTTCTTTGAAGACTACGAGGTTCTGCGCGCCAAGGACCGGGGTCACGCCTTGGCCATGGTTCGCCGCCACATGCCGCCCCTGGTCCTTCTCGACCTCGGGTTGCCGCCGGACCCGGCCAACGCCACCGAGGGGTTGGCGGCGCTGGCGGAGATCCTCTCCGTTGCCCCCCACGCCCGGGTCATCGTGGTCACCGGCAACGGGGAGCGGGAGAACGCGCTGCGCGCCATCGGTGTCGGCGCCTACGACTTCTACGAGAAGCCGGTCCACCTGGATACGTTACGGCTGATCGTCGACCGGGCCGCCAAACTCTACCAGTTGGAGGAGGAGAATCGGGAGCTGACGCTGCGCACCGAGTCGCCGTTGGCCGGGGTGATCACCGCCGATACGCAGATGCTCAAGGTCTGCCGGATGGTGGACAAGGTGGCGCCGTCCAGCGCCACGGTGTTGCTCCTGGGCGATAGCGGGACCGGGAAGGAACTCCTGGCGCGGGCGCTGCACGACCTGAGCCCCCGGGCCGACAAGCGGTTCGTCGCCATCAACTGCGCCGCCATCCCCGAGAATCTGCTGGAGAGCGAACTCTTCGGTTACGAGAAGGGGGCCTTCACCGGCGCCGCCGGCCAGACCATCGGCAAGATCGAGCACGCCCACGAGGGGACGCTCTTCCTCGATGAGATCGGGGACCTGCCGCTATCGCTCCAGGCCAAGCTGCTGCGCTTCCTGCAAGAGCGCACCGTGGAGCGCCTGGGCGGCCGCCGGGAGATCCCGGTGGACATCCGCGTGCTCTGTGCCACCAACCAGGACCTCCAGCAGTTGATTCGCGAGGGCCGGTTCCGCGAGGACCTCTACTACCGGGTCAGCGAGATCACCATCCACATTCCCCCGCTGCGCGAGCGTCACGGCGACTCGACGTTGCTGGCCCATGCCTTCCTTCACCGCTTCGCCCGGGAGCAGGGCAAGCCGCGGCGGGGCTTCACGCCGGAGGCCCTGGCCGCCATCGAGGCCCACGATTGGCCGGGCAACGCCCGGGAGATGGAGAACGTCATCCGGCGGGCGGTGATCATGGCCGAGGGCGCCCGTATCGGCGTTGACGATCTCGGCCTCGACGCGGTGGAGCCGGGTGAAGAACACATGCTTCTCCGTGAGGCCCGCAACCACGCCGAGTACCAGGCCGTGGTCCGGGCCATGGGGCGCGCTGACGCCAATATCGCCAGGGCCGCCGACATGCTCGGCGTGACCCGTCCCACCCTCTACAGCTTGCTCGACAAGTACGCACTGAGGTGAATTTCATGAATGTAAAGCCTTTTGGACCACGCCCCCGGCGTTGGTTGGGTCGGGTCCGTGCGGCCGTTCCCGCGGTGGTCGCGGTCTTGGTTGTGACGTCGATTCTGGCCGGGTGTGACGACTACGGCACGAAGAGCGCCGCCGAGTATCGGGAGGCGGGCGCCCGCCACCTCGACGAGGGTCGCCTCAATGAGGCGGTCATCGAGTTGCGCAACGCCATGCGGGAAGAACCGGAGGCGGTGGAGACCCGAAGGCTGCTGGGGATCGCCTACCACCGGACCGGAGACATGGAA
>SKYL01000022.1 GCA_007127935.1 Halorhodospira sp.
ATAGCGACCCCCACCCCTCCATGCCCGACGGCGGGCATCCTGTACTGTGATGGTGTCGGCGATCGCCGGTTTTATTTTGCGGAACATCCATTCCCCAGGCGGCGTCTAATTCGAAGATGTGTCGCGCCGCCGCTCCCGTGCCGGAGTTCCATTCACCGAAACCAGACCTCCACCCCCGGTCCACCGGAGGTGGGGGTCGGCTGCGGGATCTGCGCAGACCACCGGACCGTACAGTTACCGTGAGGGGGTGTGATCGATGGATACGGCTGAAGAACTGATCGCGCGCTATGCGCGCAGCTACGAGCGCCGTCAGGAGCACGTCCTGTCCCTGGCGGAGTATTTGGATCTGTGCCGCGATGACATCACCGCCTACGCCTCGGCGGCGGAGCGGTTGGTGGACGCCATCGGCGAGCCGCGGGTGGTCGACACCTCCAAGGATGAGCGGTTGGGGCGGGTCTTCCTCAATCGCACCATCAAGCTCTATCCGGCCTTCGACGACTTCTACGGCATGGAGGAGACCATCGAGCGGATGGTCGGCTTCCTTCGTTATGCCGCCCAGGGGTTGGAGGAGCGCAAGCAGATCCTCTATCTCTTGGGGCCGGTGGGAGGTGGTAAGTCGTCCCTGGCCGAACGGTTGAAGCACCTGATGGAGAAGCACCCCATCTACGTGCTCAAGGCCGGCGACGAGTTGAGCCCGGTCTTCGAGAGCCCTTTGGGCCTGTTCGACCCCGAGATGCACGGGCCGGAATTGGAGGAGCGCTTCGGCATCCCCCGGCGCAAGCTCAGCGGTCTGCTCTCGCCGTGGGCGGTGAAGCGTCTCGATGAGTTCGGCGGCGATTTGAACCGCTTCCAGGTGGTCCGCGTCTACCCATCCAAGCTGCGCCAGATCGGCATCGCCAAGACCGAGCCCGGCGATGAGAACAACCAGGACATCTCCTCGCTGGTGGGCAAGGTCGATATCCGCAAGCTGGAGATGTACAGCCAGAACGACACCGACGCCTACAGCTACTCCGGCGGCCTCAACCGGGCCAACCAGGGGATGCTGGAGTTCGTGGAGATGTTCAAGGCGCCCATCAAGATGCTCCACCCGCTGCTCACCGCCACCCAGGAGAGCAACTACGTCGGGGCGGAGAACATCGGCGCCATTCCGTTCCACGGCATCGTCATGGCCCACTCTAACGAGGCCGAGTGGCAGAGCTTCCGCAACAACAAGAACAACGAGGCGTTCCTCGACCGCATCTCGGTGATCAAGGTGCCTTACTGCCTGCGGGTCACCGAGGAGAAGATGATCTACGACAAGCTGATCCGCGAGAGCGAGCTGGCCGAGGCGCCGTGCGCGCCGTGGACGCTGGAGGTGCTGGCCCGCTTCTCGGTGCTGACCCGGCTCAAGGAGCACGAGAACTCCAACCTCTATTCGAAGATGCGGGTCTACGACGGCGAGAGCCTCAAGGAGACCGACCCCAAGGCCAAGTCGATGCAGGAGTACCGCGACCAAGCCGGGGTCAACGAGGGGATGGACGGCATCTCCACCCGCTTCGCCTTCAAGGTTCTCTCCGAGACCTTCAACTACGAGACCCAGGAGGTGGCGGCCGATCCGGTCCACCTGCTCTACATGCTGGAGATGGCCATCAAGCGGGAGCAGTTCCCGGAGGAGACCGAGCGCAAGTACCTGGAGTTGATCAAGGCGGAACTGGCGCCGCGCTATGCCGAGTTCATCGGCAACGAGATCCAGAAGGCGTACCTGGAATCGTACAACGACTTCGGCCAGAACCTCTTCGAGCGCTACGTGGGCTACGCCGACGCCTGGATCGAGGACCAGGACTTCAAGGACCCGGACACCGGGCAGTTGATGGACCGCCAAGCGTTGAACCAGGAGCTGACCAAGATCGAGAAGCCGGCCGGTATCGCCAACCCGAAGGACTTCCGCAACGAGGTGGTGAAGTTCGCGCTGCGCGCCCGCGCCCAGCAGGGCGGTGAGATGCCGTCGTGGACCTCCTACGAGAAGATCCGTGAGGTCATCGAGAAGCGGATGTTCAGCCAGGTGGAGGACCTGTTGCCGGTGATCAGCTTCACCACCAAGGGCGACTCGGATACCGAGCGCAAGCATACCGAGTTCGTCCGCCGGATGGTGGATCGGGGCTACACCGAGCGCCAAGTGCGGCGCTTGGTGGAGTGGTACATGCGCGTCAAGCAGGCGGGCTGAATGCCCGGAGGGTAGGCATCGCATATGGTCAATATCATCGACCGGCGCCGGAACCCCCAGGGCAAGAGCCTGGCCAACCGCCAGCGTTTTATGCGCCGAGCCAAGCGGCAGGTGCTCGACGCCGTCAACGAGGCGTCGGGCAAGCGGCGGGTGACCGATATGGAGGGCGGGGAGCAGATCACCATCCCCGTCGACGGCCTACGGGAGCCCTCCTTCCACAAGGCCCGGGGCCAGGGGGTTCGCGAGCACGTGATCCCCGGCAATAAGGAGTACGTGGTGGGTGACCGTATCCCCCGGCCGGAAGAAGAGGGGGCCGGCCGCGGCCTTGGGGGCAGCGCCAGCGGCGAGGGGGAGGACGAGTTCACCTTCGCCGTCTCCCGGGACGAGTTCCTCGACCTCTTCTTCGAGGGGCTGGAACTGCCCGATCTGGTGAAGCGCCAGATCAAGAAGACCTACAGCTACACCCAGCAGCGGGCCGGTTACTCGGTGAGCGGCGCGCCGTCGAACCTCAATATCGAGCGGACCATGCGCAACAGCCTCAGCCGGCGGCTGGCACTGCGCCGCCCCAAGCCGGAGGAGCTGCGGATCCTGGACGAGGAGATCGACCGCCTGGAGCGCAGCGGCGCCGACCCGGAGCGGCTGCGGGCGCTGATCGAGGAGCGGGCGGCCAAGCGGCAGCGCTCCCGGGCGATCCCATACATCGACCCCGTCGATATCCGTTACAACCGGTTTACCCAGGTGCCGAACCCATCGTCCCAGGCGGTGATGTTTTGCCTGATGGATGTCTCCGGCTCGATGACCGAGGAGATGAAAGACCTCGCCAAGCGCTTTTTTATGCTCCTCCACCTCTTTTTGGAGCGGCGCTACCGCCACGTGGAAGTGGTCTTCATACGCCACACCCATATCGCCCAGGAGGTCGACGAGGAGACCTTCTTCTACTCCCGGGAGACGGGCGGGACGCTGGTCTCCCCGGCGCTGCAGTTGATGCGGGGGGTCATCGACGCCCGGTACGCCCCCGAAGATTGGAACATCTACGGCGCCCAGGCCTCCGATGGCGACAACACCCCGGCGGACAACCCGGCGGTGATCCACGCCATGGAGCGCACCATCCTGCCGCTCTGCCAGTACTTCGCCTACATTGAGGTGGGGGCGGCGCAGACCGGCCACATGGCCTCGGACTTGTGGCGGCTCTACGAGCGGATGGCGGTGGGCGACTCACCGCTGGCCATGCGCCGGGTGCGCAGCCGCGGGGACATCTTCCCGGTCTTCCGGGACCTCTTCACCCCGGCGGAACTGAGGCGGTAAGGAGGCGGCATGCGCGATTCGGCCACGGTCTCCAAAGGAGGCGCCGGGGAGGGGATGAAGAAACCGCTCTTCACCGGCCCGGACTGGGACTACCACGACGTCCTGCGGGTCTACGAGGCTATTGAGGAGATCGCCCTGGGGGAGTTGCGGCTCGACATCTACCCGAACCAGATCGAGGTGATCAGCTCGGAGCAGATGCTCGACGCCTACTCCGCGATGGGGATGCCGCTCTTCTACAAGCACTGGTCGTTCGGCAAGCACTTCGCCCGGGACGAGATGCTCTACCGCAAGGGCTACCAGGGGCTGGCCTACGAGATCGTCATCAACTCCAAGCCGTGCATCTCCTACATCATGGAGGAGAACACCATGACTATGCAGACGCTGGTCATGGCCCACGCCGCCTTCGGCCACAACCACTTTTTCAAGAACAACCGACTCTTTCGGGAGTGGACCGACGCCGACGGCATCCTCGACTACCTGGAGTTCGCCAAGGGCTACATCGCCGAGTGCGAGGAGCGCTACGGGCTGACGGCGGTGGAGCGGGTGCTGGACGCCGCCCACGCCCTGATGACCCACGGCGTTCACCGTTACCCTCGCCGCCACGCCAAGAGCCTGCGCGAAGAGCGGGACCGGGAGTTGGAGCGGCTCAAGTACGAGGAGCAGACGTATAACGATCTGTGGCGGACCATCCCCGCCGACGACGAGGGCGCCGACACCGCGCTGTTGAACCGGGCCGGCGAACGGAAGCGGAGGCTCGGCCTGCCGGAGGAGAACCTGCTCTACTTTCTGGAGAAGCGCGCGCCGAACCTGCAGCACTGGCAGCGGGAGATCCTGCGCATCGTGCGCAACGTGGCGCAGTACTTCTACCCCCAGAAGCAGACCAAGGTGATGAACGAGGGGTGCGCCACTGCGGTGCACTATCACATCATGCGCCGGCTGCACGAACAGGGGCGGCTGACTGACGGCTCGTTCCTGGAGTTCCTCCACAGCCACACCAACGTGGTCTTCCAGCCCGACTTCGACGATCCGCGCTTCTCCGGCCTCAACCCCTACGCCCTCGGCTTCGCCATCCTGCAGGATCTGCAACGGATGGCGCTCGACCCCACCGAGGAAGACCGGCGCTGGTTCCCGGAGATCGCCGGCGGCGGTGATTGGACTGAGGTCTGGCAGGAGGCGTGGCGGGCCTACCGGGATGAGAGCTTCATCCTCCAGTTCCTGAGCCCCAAGGTGATGCGCGACTTCCGGTTCTTCCGCATCCACGACGAGGCCGACGCGCCGGAACTGATCGTCGATGCGATCCACGACGACGCCGGCTACCGGGAGATCCGCCGCTCCCTGGCCGCACGTTACGACTTGGCGCGAATCGAGCCGGACATCCAAGTGGTGGATGTGGACTTGGCGGGCGACCGCAAGCTGATCTTGGAACACCGGGTGGTGGACGGGGTGACTCTGGAGGAGCGCAACGCCGTGGCCGTGCTGCGCCACCTGGCCTACCTGTGGGGGTACGGGGTGAAGCTTTACGAGGTGGATCCGGCGACCGACCGGGTGATTCATGAGTACCCGGAGGTGGGGTGCACCGATCCGTTATAGTCCGCATGGACAGGTGGATATTAGGGAGTCCGTGGAGGCGGTGCTATGATCTGTTCTTAGTCGACAGGAGCAATTGCAGGAGTATCTGAGATGCGGCGATCCCTCCTCCCTCTGATCGTGGTGGCCGGGTTGGCCCTGGTGGTTGGCCCTGTCCATGCCACCGGCGGCATCCTTGGCTTCTCCGCCGGCGCCAACCTGTGGTTCCACGACTCCAGCGGGACTCAGGAATTTGACAGTAGCGAGTTTGATCTCGAGGACGATCTCGGTCTCGAAAAAGACCAAAACGCTCATATCTGGTTCGAGTGGAACCATATGATACCCGGTATACCCAGCCTCCGTTTGGAGCAGACCGGCCTGAAGGAAACAGGGACCGGAGAGGTTGAGTTCACCTATGGTGATATCGCTGCCGATAGTCGCGTTCGAAGCTCCATCGAACTGAAGCAGACCGATTTGACGCTCTTTTGGACTCCGATCCCGATGCCGTACCTCGATCTCGACATCGGTCTTACCGGCAAGCATGTGGACGGTGAGATCGCCCTGGAGAGCAGGGATGCGGAGCAGAAAGAGGCGATCTCGTTCTCCGGCGTCCTGCCGATGCTCTTCGCACGGGTCGGCCTCGATATTCCGGGTACCCGAGTTCGCACCGAGTTCTCCATCAAGGCGATTGGCACGGGCGGCCATTCGGTCCGCGATACGCAGTTCATGGTCGCGTACAAGTGGTGGTACACCGGGGCCATGGTCGGTTACCGGGACATCTCCATCGAACTGGACGACTTCGATGACGCCACCGTGGACGTCTCCTTCAGCGGCCCGTTCGCCGGACTCTTCCTGCGTTTCTAGGGCGCTTTCGGGCGCCCGGCCGGGTGGCGGGGGGGAACCATTGGCACGGAACGGGTGTCCCCTGGTAGTGTAAGCCATCGCATTCGTCCCGGTTCGGTCCGGGCCACTCTTACCGCACAGAGCGAAGTGATTCCAAGGGAGCTTTCCATGTATCGAGTAACAGCCGCCGCCGTGTTGGCGGCGCTTCTGGCCGTGCTCCCCGTGGCAGCCCAAGAGTTGGCGCCCCACGGGGAGATGCATATGGACCCCGAGTTGCTGGAAGGCCAGCACCGGCTCCAACAGATCCAGGAACAGCTTGGCCGGATCCAGCAGGAGACCTTCGAGGCCAG
>SKYL01000030.1 GCA_007127935.1 Halorhodospira sp.
CAGAGACGAATCAGTTCCCGGACCGCCCCCTCCTCCAGCAGGGCGGACTCCACCAGCGCCACCCACTCCATGGGCCAGTGGCGCACCACCAGCCGCTCCAGCGCCGGCAACGCGGGCAACCCGTCCGTGGCGAGAGTAAAGACGCCTACCCGACAAGGGCGGCCGGCCAGCAACGACTCCGCCGCCGCCATATCGTCGACCTTGGTAATATGCCACTGTCCCTGATCCGCCGTTGGAGGGCGAACGGTACCGGAGAGATCGAGCCATAGGAGGTTGTCGGGATCGGCATCTGTCGAATCCATCAGGCTTCCGGTTCGGCGGCGGAACGGGGGCGCGGAGCGCCCCCGGAATGCTGCAAGATCGATACCGAATTATTGGCGCGCGGCTCTTGGAAGCGACAAACAAACCGTCATTGCGAGGAACGAAGTGACGAAGCAATCTCTAACTCATTGTTTACCAAGCCACAGAGATTGCTTCGCTGCGCTCGCAATGACGGGGCTGCGCCCGCGATGACGGCGCGGGACTCGCAATGACGGAAAGAAATTGGTTACGCGTTTGCCCTTCATGGGTCCGGCGACAGTGACCGCGAAGAGCCGGGGAACGGTTCTGTAAAACCGACCGACACACTACCCTTCCAAGACCCCCCGCAGATACGCCCGGAACCCCACCCCCAGTTCCGGGTGCCGTATCCCGTACGCCACCGTCGCCTGGAGATAGCCCAGCTTGTTGCCGCAGTCGTAACGGACCCCGTCAAACTCGTAGGCCACCACCCGCTCGTGCTTCAGCAGCGCGGCGATGGCGTCGGTCAGCTGGATCTCGCCCCGGTGGTCGGCGGCGGTGTCGGCCAGCAGGTCGAAGATGGCCGGGGTCAGAATGTAGCGGCCCACCACAGCGAGATTGGACGGCGCCACCTCCGGCGCCGGCTTCTCGACGATCCCAGTCACCTCGGTGATTCCTTGCCCCCCGGACTCACCGCTCACCACCCCGTAGCGATCGGTCTCCTCCCGGGGGACCCGCTCCACGCCGAGGACCGAACAGCCCCCGTGCTCCTGGTGTACGGCTGCCATCTGACTGAGCACCGGCTGCCCGGTGCCGTCGATGAGATCGTCCGCCAGGATCACCCCCACGGGGCCTTGGCCGATCACCGGGCGAGCACAGTGGACGGCGTGACCGAGCCCCAGCGGTTCGCCCTGGCGGATGTAAATACAGTTGACGTCTTTCGGCACCGTGGCCCGGACAAGGGCGAGGAGATCGTGCTTCCCCTTCTGCTCCAGTTCCCGCTCCAACTCGTACGCGGTGTCGAAGTGGTCCTCGATGGCCCGTTTGGTCCGTCCGGTAATGAAGACCAGGTTGGTGGCCCCCGCCGCCACCGCCTCCTCCACCGCGTACTGAATCAGCGGCTTATCCACCACCGGCAGCATCTCCTTGGGGCTCGCCTTGGTGGCGGGCAAAAAGCGCGTCCCGAGCCCGGCCACGGGAAAGACCACAGTACCGATCCGAACATCACCCGCCACAGAACACCTCCCCTTCGTTACCCCAATACGACCAGCAACCGTTCGCCCGGGGGCGAACGGTTGCCTTAGCCTAACCTACCCACTTCCGAGCGTTCCGGAACAACCGCAGCCACGGCCCATCCTCCCCCCACTCCGGCGGCGCCCACGAGGACTGGACCGCACGGAAGACCCGCTCCGGGTGCGGCATCATGATGGTGGCCCGCCCGTCGCGGCTGGTAAAGCCGGTGAGCCCGCCGGCGGAGCCGTTGGGATTGAGAGGATACCGCTCCACCGGATGACCGTGGCCGTCCACGTAGCGCAGGGCCGCCGGGGCCGCCGCCGGATCGGCGGCGCCGAAATCGACCCGCCCCTCGCCATGGGCCACGGCGATGGGGAGACGCGCACCGGCCATCCCGTCCAGCAATACCGACGGTGAATCCAGCACCTCCACCAACGACAGACGCGCCTCGAACTGCTCCGAGCGGTTGCCGACGAACCGCGGCCACCCCTCGGCCCCCGGGATCAGGTCCCGCAGGTGGGCGAGCATCTGGCAACCGTTGCAGACCCCCAGGGTGAAGGTGTCGTCCCGGTGGAAGAACGCCTCGAAGAGCCCCCGCACGTCGTCGTGGAAGAGGACGCTCTTGGCCCAGCCGCCCCCGGCCCCGAGCACATCGCCGTAGGAGAATCCGCCGCAGACCGCCAGCCCCCGGTAGGCGCGCAGATCGTCCCGCCCCTCCAGGAGATCCGTCATATGCACATCCACGGCGTCGAAGCCGGCCCGCCGAAAGGCCGCCGCCATCTCCACATGGCCGTTGACCCCCTGTTCCCGCAGGACAGCCACCCGGGGGCGCGCCCCGGTGCCGATGTAGGGTGCCGCCACGTCTTCATGGACACCGAAGGTCAGGTACGGGGCGAGGCCGGGGTCACCGCTCTCCGGCACCCCGTTGAAGGCCTCCCCGGCACAGACCGGGTCGTCCCGCAACGCCTGCATACGGTAGCTGGTCTCGGCCCAACGGCGCTGCAGTTCCCGGCGGGGCAGGTCGAGCAACGGCTGGCCATTGCCGTGGACGACGATGCGGTCGTCGTGGCGGATCGTCCCGATGCGGTGGAGATCCACCGTCAGGTCGCAATCACCGTGTCGGACCCGCTCCAACCGGAAGAGGTCTTCCACAAAGCCCACATCCGACGCCGCCACCTGGAGCACGGCGCCCGGTTCCTCGGCGAAACAGGCCGCCACCAACGGATCGACCCCGTCCGGGCCGCGCCCCGCCAGCCCGCCCACATCGACATCGACACCGCACCGCCCGGCGAACGCCATCTCCAGCAGGGTCACCAGCAAACCGCCGTCGGAGCGGTCGTGGTACGCCAGCAGGCGGCCCTCGGCCATGAGGCCCTGAACGGTATCGAAGAGGGCCGCCAGCCCCTTGGGCCGGTCCAGATCGGCCGGCGCGCCGCCCAGGCGGCCGAAGACCTGCATCAGCGCCGACCCCCCCAGGCGGTTGCGCCCGCCCCCCAGGTCCACCGCCAGCAGCACGGTGTCGCCGGCGTAGCTCTGCAACATCGGCGTCACCGCACGGCGGGCGTCCTCCACGGGCGCGAAGGCGGAGATCACCAGGGAGACCGGCGACGTCACCGAACGCTCCTCCCCACCCTCTGACCACACGGTGCGCATGGAGAGAGAGTCCTTGCCCACCGGGATAGCCACGCCCAGGTCGGGACAAAGCTCCATCCCCACGGCCTTCACCGTGTCGTAGAGGGCGGCGTCCTCCCCCGGGTGGCCGCAGGCGGCCATCCAGTTGGCGGATAGATTGACCTTACGGATATTCCCCACCGGGGCGGCGGCTAGGTTGGTCAACGCCTCGGCCACCGCCAGGCGGCCCGAGGCGGGGGCGTCGAGCAGCGCCACCGCCGGCCGCTCGCCCATCGCCATGGCCTCGCCGGCGTAGCCGGTGTAGTCGCACAGGGTCACCGCGCAGTCGGCCACCGGCACCTGCCACGGCCCGACCATCGGGTCCCGGGCCACTAGGCCGGTCACCGTGCGGTCGCCGATGGTGATCAGAAACTCCTTGGAGCCCACGGCGGGCAGCCGAAGGACACGCTCCAGGGCCGTCTCCACGGTAATTCCGGGCAGCGCCGTGTCCCCGGCGTCCGGCGCCCGGCGGGCCACGTCGCGGAGCATCTTCGGCGGCTTGCCCAGCAGCAGCTCCATCGGGATGTCCACCGGCGTGTTGTCGAAGTGGCCGTCCCCCACCACCAGCTGCCGCTCCTCGGTGACCTCGCCCACCACGGCGCAAGGGCACCGCTCGCGGGCGCAGAGGGCCTCGAACTCGGCCAGCCGGTCGGCGTCCACGGCCAGGACGTACCGTTCCTGGGACTCGTTGCACCAGATCTCCAACGGCGACATCCCTTGATCGCCGCTGAGCACGGCGCGCAGCTCCACCCGACCGCCTCGCTCCGAGTCGTCGAGGATCTCCGGAATGGCGTTGGAGAGCCCACCGGCCCCAACGTCGTGGATGGAGAGGATGGGGTTGCCGGCGCCGCTCTCGCCCATGGCAACGCAGGCGTCGAGCACCCCTTGGACCCGCCGCTCCATCTCGGGGTTGGCCCGCTGCACCGACGCCAAATCGAGCGCCTCGTCGCTCTCGCCGGAGCTGACCGACGACGCGGCGCCGCCGCCCAGGCCGATGAGCAGCGCCGGGCCGCCCAGCACCACCACCGGAGCCCCCGGTGGGAGGGTCTGTTTTTCCACGTGGCCGTCGCGGATGTTGCCCATGCCGCCGGCGATCATGATCGGCTTGTGGTAACCACGGATCTCGGTGCCGCCACCGGGGGCCGGCGCCTCCACCTCCAACGTGCGGAAGTAACCGCCCAGGGCCGGGCGGCCGAACTCGTTGTTGTATCCGGCCGCGCCCAGGGGTCCGTGGAGCATGATGGAGAGCGGAGAGGCGATCCTCCGGGGGCGGGACTCGGGCCGCTCCCACGGCTGTGGGTCGCCGGGGATACGCAGGTCGGAGACGGTGAAGCCGGTGAGCCCCGCCTTGGGGCGCGCGCCGCGGCCGGTGGCGGCCTCGTCGCGGATCTCGCCGCCGGCGCCGGTGGCGGCCCCCGCATACGGCTCGATGGCGGTGGGGTGGTTGTGGGTCTCCACCTTCATCACCAAGTGGGCCGGCTCGTCGGATTCGAGGTAGCGGCCGCCGGGGCCGGCCAGGAGGCGGCGGGCCGGGTGCCCCTCCACCACGGCGGCGTTGTCCCGGTACGCCGACAGCACCCCGTCGGGGCGGCGGGCGTGGGTGTTGCGGATCATGCCGAAGAGCGTCTGCTGCTGAGGGGCCCCGTCGATCACCCAGTCGGCGTTGAAGATCTTGTGCCGGCAGTGCTCCGAGTTGGCCTGGGCGAACATCATCAACTCCACGTCGGTGGGGTTGCGGCCCAGGTCGCGGTAGCTCTCCAGGAGGTAGTCGATCTCGTCGCCGGCCAGCGCCAGACCCAACCGTGCATCGGCGGCCTCCAGCGCCTCCCGGCCGTTCTCCAGCACATCCACCACCTCCACTGGGGCGGGGTCGCGGTGCCGGAAAAGGATCTCGGCGTCATCGGGATCGGCCAGCACCGTCTCCACCATCGGGTCGTGGAGGACGGCGGCCACCGCGCGCCACGCCTCGCCGTCCAACGGGCCGGAGCGCGCCACCGTATAGAGGGTGCCGCGCTCGATCCGCTCCACCGCGGTCAGGCCGCAGTTGTGGGCGATGTCGGTGGCCTTGCTCGACCACGGCGAGATCGTGCCGGGCCGGGGTACGGCCAGAAAGGTCTCGCCGTCCAACGGACGGCCCGGGAGGTCGGGGCCGTAATCGAGCAGGGCGTCGAGGACGGCCCGCTCCCCGGGGCTCAGGGTCCGCTCCAACGCGGCAAAGTGGACATGGCGGGCCGCCACGTCCCGTACCGCCGGACAGGCGCCGACCAGGGACTCCAGGAGCTTGTCCCGCCGGAAGTCGGAGAGGGCGGGCTTTCCGTTGATACGCAGCATAGACACGATCCGTTGCTTCGCCAGGCGGTCCGGTACCGGGGGATCCTTTAATAGTAGAGGTGCCGGTCCAACAGGGTCAGCAACCGTTGGGCCACGCGGTCGGGGGCGGGCTCGCCGTCGGCCTCGGTCACCGACAGGCGGGTGCCTTCCGCGTACGCCTCCAGGTGCACCTGGAAGGGCCGGGGGCTGGTGTCGATCCGCCGGGCCCGGGTGAAGAGACGGCGGAAGAAGCCGGGCTGGCGGACCTCCTCATCGGCATAGGGCTCGTAGCGAAGCGTGTAGTAGAGGTCGCCCCGCTGCCGGGCCAGGATGGTGAAGTCGTGACGCTCCATGGCCTCACCCACCCGGTCCCACGCCCGCTCCGGCGGCCACGGCAGGTCGAGGACCCACTCCTCGCCGTCGTGGACGACACGGGTGGGCACGGTCTCCATCGGGTCGGTATCCAGCGGGGCCGCCTCGTCGTCCTCCTCCACCCCATCGCCCGGCGGCGTCCGGCGGGCGGGACGCTCCACCGCCCCCACCAGATCGGGGGGGATCTTCAACTGTTCCGGGTAATCCACCTCGTCACGATGGATCGGCTCGGAGGCGCACGCCGCCAGGAGAAGGGCGGCGGCACAGACGGCCCATGAAGCCTTTGGTGTAACCACTCGGCGGATCACAGGACGCCG
>SKYL01000017.1 GCA_007127935.1 Halorhodospira sp.
CGGGGATCAAGCGGGTGTATTTGTCGACCAACGGGTTGGGGTTGGATGAGGGTTGGCTTGGATTGCTGGCCGACCACCCCAAGGTGGTGCTCACGATCTCGCTGGACGGCCGTCCCGAGGACAACCGTACCTACCGCCGGGCGCTCGACGGGGTCCCAGACGCCTACGATCATCTGCTGAGTCTGAGGGACCGTTTGGTGAGGATGCCTCGGGTGGTCATCACCCAGACCATCCCCCCCCACACGGCGGGGCGCGCGGCGGATAACTTCGCTCACCTGCTCGAGTTGGGGTTTACTCGCTTCAACCTGTTGCCTGGCTACTACATCCCGTGGCGGGACGAGCAGGTGGCGGCGCCGACCCACGCCGGGCGCGGGCGGGTACGGCGTTACGGCCTCCCGGCCGCGGTGAGTCTGGCGGCCGCCGGGGCGGCCTACCTGTGGCCGGCAGTGGGGCCGTGGGCGGTGTTGGTGGTGGCCGCGGCCTGGGCCGGTACCCAGGCGTCGAGGACGCCGACGCGGGATGAGGCGCAGCAGCAACAGACCTCCGTGGAGTTGGAGGCGGCGCTGCGCGACTTGCTGGACGACCTGGATGACAGCCTCAACGCGGAGTTTAAAACCGTGGCCGAGGATCTGTCGCAGGTGGGCACATTGGTCAGCGACGCGGTGGGGGCGTTGAACGGGAGCTTCAACGGGGTGAGCGGCGCCACCGACGAGCAGGAGCGGTTGGCGCGGACCGTCATCGACCAGGGAGGGGAGGAAGACGAGGAGGCCCGGTTCGGTGTCCGTGAGTTCGTCGAGCAGACCGAGAAGTTTCTCAACGACTACGTGGAGATGGTGGTGGAGATGAGCCGCCGCAGCGTGAAGACGGTGGCCCGCATCGATGATATGGCGTCCCAGATGGGGCGCATCCACGAGTTGCTGTCGGACCTCAAGGGGATCACCGAGCAGACCGACCTGCTGGCCCTCAACGCCAGCATCGAGGCCGCCCGCGCCGGGGATTCCGGGCGGGGCTTCGCGGTGGTGGCCGACGAGGTGCGCAAGTTGTCGGAGAAGTCGAATAAGTTCAACGAACAGATCGCCGACGAGGTGAATGCCATCACCAAGGCGGTGGAAGAGGCCAAGACCGAGGTCGCCGAGATGGCCTCCACCGACATGAACATCACCCTGAACACCAAGGACCGGATCTCCACGATGATGAACGAGCTCCAGGAGTTGGACGCCCAAGTGGAGAGGAACGTGGCCCGGATCTCGGAGATCAGCGCCGAGATCGACCAGCACGTCGCCAACGCGATCCGTGCCCTACAGTTTGAGGATATCGTGGTGCAGTTGATCGACAGCTCCCGCCAAGGGGTGGAGGGGCTGGACACTTACCTGGGGGGGCTGCGCACCATCCTGCAGACAGTGGCCCATGATGAGAGCACCCACGGGCTCGACTACGCCCAACGGCTGCGGGAGGCCCGGCAGGCGGTGAGCGAGCAGCGGGAGGAGCGGGCGCGGCAGCGCAAGAGTCAGCGCAAGGTGGAGCAGCGGTCCATGGATCACGGTGACGTAGAGCTTTTTTAACTTTGGTGGGTTCCGGGGTATGCTGCGTCGATCACCGCATTCCCCGGTTTTAATCGAGGGTTACCTATGCCGATACAAAGCGTACAACAGGACAACGGCCAGACGCTGGTCATGAAGGTGCGAGGGCACTTCGACTTCAGCCTTCACAAGGAGTTCCGCCAGGCTTACAAGAACAGCGAGGGGGTGAGCCGCTACGTGGTGGACCTGATGGACACCGAGTACATGGACAGTTCCGCCCTCGGCATGTTGTTGCTGCTCCGTGAGTTCGCCTCCGATCACGGGGGCGAGGTGGCGTTGCGCAGTTGTTCCCGCGAGGTGCGGAAGATCCTGGAAATCGCCAATTTCCAGCGCCTCTTTCGCATTGAGGACTGACCGGCGTCATGGAGCGCATGGGCGATCCATTGATGGCGGGCTCGAGCGCGGGTGGAGGCGTGACGGAGGAGACCCCGTCGTTCCTGGTGGTGGACGACGAGCCGGTCAACGCCATGCTCCTGCAGATGATCCTCTCCGCCCGCGGCTTTCGGGTGATCACCGCGTCCAGCGGTGAGGAGGCGCTGGCCCGCTTCGCCGAAGACCGGGTCGATATGGTCCTGATGGACATCATGATGCCGGGCATGGACGGCTACGAGACCACGCGGCGGATTCGCGCGGTGGACCGGGAGCGTTTCGTGCCGGTGCTCTTCGTCACCGCGCTCACCGACGAGCAGCGCCTGGCCCAGTGCATCGAGGCCGGCGGCGACGATTTCATCACCAAGCCCATCAGCCGCGTGCAACTGAACGCCAAGATCGACTCCTGGCTCCGCACCCAGGCCCTCTACCGCACCGTCACCGCCCAGCGGGACGCCTTGGACGCCCACCAGCGGCGGTTGGAGATGGAGCAGGAGACGGCCCGGCGCATCGTCGAACGGGCCAGCGGCTCCAACGCGCTGGAGGTGCCGGGGCTGCGTTACTGCTACAGCCCGGCGGACATCTTGAGCGGCGACATCTTGCTGGCGGCCCGGCGCCCCAACGGCAACCTGATGATCTTCCTCGGTGATTTCACCGGCCACGGGATCGGCGCCGCGGTGGGCGTACCGTCATTGGCGACCCTCTTTCACGACCTCACCCGCCGGGGCAGCCACCCGGGGGAGATGTTGGACGAGATCAATACCCGGCTCTTCGCCGTGCTGCCGCCGGAGATGTTCCTGGCCACCGCGGTGGTGGAGGTGGACTTTGCCCACGGAAAGCTGGGCGTCTGGAATGCCGGCATGCCACCGGTCGTGCTGGTGCAGGACGGGGAGGTGGTCCGGCGGTACGACTCCAGTGACCTGCCGCTGGGTGTGGTGCGCGACCAGGCGCCGGGGCGGCGGCAGTTGGAGTACTCCGATCTGCTGCCGGGCTCGGTCCTCTACGCGTGTTCCGACGGCGTGGTGGAGGCTGCGGCGCCGGACGGCGCGCTCTTCGGCAGCGACGGTCTCGAGCGGGCGGTGCTGGAGCGGGGGGATGACGACCTCTTCGGCGATGTGCTTGGCGCGTTGGACCGGTTTCGCGGCGGCGCCGCCCAGCGTGACGACATCACCCTGTTCGAACTCGATCTCGACCGGCTGCGGGCGGAGGGCAACGAAACCGGCATCGGCCGTGCCGACGGGGCCCGTTGGCAGGCCCAATTGATCCTGGACGCCACGACGGTGGTGCGGGTCAACCCGCTGCCGGCGATCATGAACTTCTTCGCCGAACTGGGGGCGCTGGAGGCCCACCGGCAGCGGCTCTACGTGGTGGTCTCGGAACTCTATACCAACGCGCTGGAGCACGGTGTGCTGGGGTTGGACTCGACATTGAAGAAGGACCCGGACGGCTTCGAGGAGTACTACCGTCTGCGGGCCGAGGCGATGGAGCGGCTCAAGGAGGGGCAGATCCGTCTTACCGTCAGCCACGACCCGGACGGCGATCGCAACGGGTACGGCGCGGTGGTGGTGGAGGTGGAAGACTCCGGGGGCGGGTTCGACTATCAGCGGTATATGGAGGCCAATGATCCCGGGGCGTTGCCACATCCGCTGGCGGCGGGGCACGGGATCGTGTTGGTGCGGTCGTTGTGCCGGGAGGTCGTCTATCACCACCCCGGAAACCGGGTCACCGCGGTCTACGAGTTTCACTCCTGATAGACGGACAAAAAGGCGTTAGGGCAGGTCGAGGAAGACGCCGTGGAGGCCCTCGGCGCCGCCGTGGAAGGGGATGTCGCGGTGACCCGCGATGTGGGCGCCGTCACCGGTGTCGAGCCACTGCCCCAGGACTTCGCCGGCGCCCTTCGCCACGTGGAGGTAACCCTGGCGGCCCACTTCCAACGTGAGGGCGCCACCGCCGTCGGGGGGTAAGCGCAGAGCCCAGATCCGGGCGTCCTGGGCCAAGGGCAGAATCCCTTCCTCTTCGGGGCCGGCGGCACAGCGGATGCCGGTCTCGCCATCGGCGAAGATCCGCGCTTGGCGGTAATCGGGGATGCCCCCCATCCGTTGGGGGCGAAGCCAGATCTGGAGAAAGTGGACCGGCTCGTCTTCGGAGGGGTTGGTCTCGGAGTGACGGACGCCGTTGCCGGCGGTCATCACTTGCATCTCCCCGGCCCGTAGAACCCGGCTGTGGCCTAGGCTGTCGCCGTGGGCCACGCTGCCGGAGAGGACCCAACTGACGATCTCCATGTCTCTGTGGCCGTGGGGCGGGAAGCCGGCCCCCGGCGCGACGCGGTCGTCATTGAGGACGCGCAGGATCGAGATGCCGCGATAAGCCGGGTCGTCGTAGTCGCCGAAGGAGAAGGTGTGGCGGCTGTCGAGCCACTCGGTGCGGGTCGTGCCCCGTTCGTCGCCGCGGCGAATCTTCAGCATGACGGGTCGTCGATGAATACGATCTCGTCCAGCGGCGCCGGACGGTGGATGAGGAAGCCCTGGGCCAGGTCACATCCCTGCTCCCGCAGCCACTCCAGGTCCTCGGGCCGTTCAACCCCTTCCACCAGGATCTCCACGCCGATGCCGTGGGCCAGGGCGATGCTGGAGCGAATGATGGCGTCGTAGGTGGGGTCTTCCTGGCGGCCAATGAGGAATTGTTTGTCCACCTTCAGCCGGTGGACCGGCAACTCCGGCAGAATGCCCAGCGCGGAGTAGCCGGTGCCGAAATCGTCCACCGCGACCTGCACACCGAGTTTGCGCAGGTCGCCGAGGATCGCTCCGGCGCGCTTCGGGTCGGTGAGCAACCGCTCGGTGATCTCCAGCACCAGGGCGTCGGGGCGCCGGCCGCTATCCTCCAACGCATCATGGACGATGCGCGGCAGTTCGGGATCGTGGAAGCTGTCGGCGGAGAGGTTCACCGCCACCGGCAGATCGACCCCGGCGGTCTCTTGGAGCGCCTGGCGGATGATCTGGCGATCCAACGCGGCGATCAGCCCCACCCGTTCCGCCACCTGAATGAAGAGGTCGGGCGGTACGTTGCCGAAGGTGGGGTGGTGCCAGCGGGCCAGGGCCTCCATCTCGCAGACCTTGCCGGTGGTCAGTGACAACACCTTCTGGTAATGCAGTCGCAGGCCGTTGTTTTGCAAGGTCTCCCGCAGAGCCAGCTCCAGGTCGAATTCGCGGCGCTTATCGGCGAGGGTGCCCCGCTCGTAGAAGGCGCTGAACTGGCCCAGCCGTTCCGCGTCGGCCACCGCCAGTTCCGCCCGCCGCAATAGGTCTTCCATCCGTCCGCCGTCCTGGGGGTAGAGGGCGACGCCGCAGGTGAAGCCGCTGTGAATGCGCTGTTCACCGTAAAGGATGGAGGGCTCCGCAACTTGGTGCCGCACCGCGTTCAGGGCCTGGGAGGCGCTTTCCGCCGTGGCCTCCGGCAGCAACACCGCGAACTCATCGTCGCCCACTCGGCCGATGATGCCGCACCCCTCGAAGAAGCGCGCCAAGCGGCGGCCGAACTCCCGCAACACCAGGTCGCCGGCGCCCACGCCGTAGGCATCGTTGATGGCGCAGAAGCGTTTGACATCGAGGTAAAGAATGGCGGCGCCCCCGGGGCGGGCCTCCAACAACGGCTGGCATCGTTCCTGAAAGTCGACCCGGCCGAGCAGGCCGGTGAGCGGATCGAGCCGGTGGTTGGCGGTGGCGTGGTGCTGCTCCAACAGCATCGACGCCACCGCGGCGAAGTCGGCTAGATCCCGTTCCAGGGCCGCTTTCGCCGCGCCGTCGGTCTCGGTGCAACCGCCGATCAGGTAGAGATGACCGAGGCAGTTGCCCTCACTGGAGTACAGCGGCACCAAGTTGCATGGGTCCTTCCCGTGGGGCGCCTCCGGGGGACGGGGGTTCGAGGTCACCGGTGCCGTCCCCTGTGCGTGTGCGGGACCGGTATGTCCGGCGGAAATAAAGCAAGCGGACGCCCCGGCGCGCCGCGATACCAATCCGGCGAGCCGGTCGAGCGCATCGAAGACGGAGGGCGCCTCGGCAAGGGCGTCGGCGTCGATATTGATATTGTTGGAGCCCATACCCCGACCTTAGGGAGCCAAGAAGGAACG
>SKYL01000151.1 GCA_007127935.1 Halorhodospira sp.
GGAGTCGCGGGACCGGATTCAAGAAGTCCTCCAAGGTGCCGATATGGTCTTTATCACCGCCGGCATGGGCGGCGGCACGGGGACCGGCGGCGCGCCGGTGGTGGCCGAGATCGCCCGTGAGTTGGGCATCCTCGCCGTGGCGGTGGTGACCAAGCCGTTCCCATTCGAGGGGGGCAAGCGCATGAAGGTCGCCGAGCAGGGAATTCGGGAACTGGAGCAGAGCGTCGACTCGCTGATCACCATTCCCAACGATCGGCTACTTCCCGTGTTGGGTAAGAACCTCACCCTTCTGGACGCCTTCAAAACAGCCAATGACGTGTTGCTTGGCGCCGTCAAGGGCATTGCCGAATTGATCACCCGCCCCGGCCTCATCAATGTCGACTTCGCCGATGTGCGTACCGTGATGTCGGAGATGGGCATGGCGGTGATGGGCAGCGGTTCCGCCACCGGCGAAGGCCGGGCCCGCGAGGCGGCGGAGCGGGCCATCGCCTGCCCGCTGCTGGAGGACTTCAATCTCTCCGGCGCCAACGGCATCCTGGTCAACGTCACCGGCGGGTACAACCTCTCCATCGGTGAGTTCGACGAGGTGGGCAACGCGGTACGCGAGTTCGCCTCAGACGAGGCCACCGTGGTGGTGGGCGCCGTCATCGACCCCGAGCTGGAGAACGAGTTGCGGGTGACCGTGGTCGCCACCGGTCTGGGGCCCCAACGCCAAGCCTTGGAGGCCGAGGCGCCGAAGCTGCGCATGGTGAGCCGCAAGCCCAGCGGCGAGGTGGACTACTCCCAGTTGGATCGGCCCACCATCATGCGCCGGGAGGCCGCGGGGAACGACCGGTCTAGCGAGCCGGACGGCGATATGGAATATCTGGATATTCCGGCCTTTTTACGGCGCCAAGCCGATTGATCAGGCCGATGGATGTTGCGGTGCACTATGCACATAGTGTCGGATTACATTACAATGACGCCTCGCCGTGTCGGCACGGGCGGCATGAGGAAAACCCTTAGGGCAACAATACCCTATAGGCGATATGGGATCACGGGACTGAGGAAGGCGCGGGCGCCGGGAAGGTAGAATGATTCGCCAACGTACATTGAAGAACAGTATACGCGCCAGCGGCGTGGGGTTGCATACCGGCGAAAAGGTGCTGTTGACGCTGCGCCCCGCCCCCACCAATACCGGCATTGTTTTCCGGAGGACCGACGTGGGCGTGGATATTGCGGCCCACGCCTTGGCGGTGGGCGACACCCGCCTCTCCACCTGTTTGGTGCAGGACGGCGTCCGGGTGGCCACGGTGGAGCATCTCCTCTCAGCCCTGGCCGGGCTGGGCATCGACAATGTCTACGTCGAGCTGTCGGCCCCTGAAGTGCCGATCATGGACGGCAGCGCCGCGCCGTTCGTCTTTCTGATCCGCTCTGCCGGCATCCAGGAGCAGGACGCGCCCAAGCGTTTCGTCCGTATTCTGGAGCCGATCTCCGTCCATGAGGACGACAAGTGGGTCGCCTTTGAGCCGTTCGAGGGGTTTAAGGTCGGCTTCACCATCGATTTCCAGCACCCGGTCTTCGTGCCGGAGTACATGCGGGCCGAGGTCGATTTCTCGTCCACCTCCTTTATCAAGGAGGTCAGCCGGGCGCGGACCTTCGGCTTCATGCGCGACATTGAGGCGCTGCGTGCGGCCAGTCTGGCCCTCGGCGGCAGCCTGGATAACGCCATCGTCGTCGACGATTATCGGGTGCTCAACGAGGACGGACTGCGGTACCGTGACGAGTTCGTCAAGCACAAGATCCTGGACGCCATCGGCGACCTCTACCTGTTGGGCAGCAGCCTGATCGGCGCCTTCCACGGCTACAAGTCGGGCCACGCGATGAACAACAAGTTGTTGCGGGAGTTACTGTTGCGCGAGCACGCCTGGGAAGAGGTGACTTTCGACGAGGCCGCCGACCTGCCGATCGCCTATGACCGTCCGGTGTTCGCATAGACGGGGGTCGTCTCCCATTGGATTTGAGCCGCATCCGGGCCGTGCTGTTCGATCTCGACGGCACGCTGGTGGACAGTGCGCCCGACTTGGCGCGGGCGGTGGACGGCGTGCTCGGCGAGTTGGGGTATCCGGCCGCCGGCGAGGCAATGGTGCGGGATTGGGTGGGTGAAGGCGCCCGCCGCCTCTTGTCCCGGGCCATCACCCGCACCGAACGGTACGAACCGCCGGCGGAGACCCTCGATCACGCACTGGCCCGTTTCTTCGAGTTGTACGGCCAACAGCTCTACCGCGACAGCCGCCCCTATCCCGGTGTGATCCCCACCCTTCGCAAGTTGGCAGCCGATGGCTACCGGTTGGCGGTGGTCACCAACAAGCCCCGCCGATTCGCCCAGCCGATCCTGGAGGCCATGGGGGTGGCCGATGCGGTGCCCGTGGTGGTGGGGGGTGAGTGCACCCCCGTCCGCAAGCCCGATCCGGCGCCATTGCGCTTGGCGTTGGAGCGGCTGGGCGCCACCCCCGAGGAGGCGTTGATGGTGGGGGATTCGGCCATCGACGTGGCGGCGGCGCGCAACCTGGGGATCCCGGTGGTCTGCGTCCCCTACGGCTACAGCCGGGGCGTCGATCCGGCCGACCTCGGCGCCGATGCCGTGCTCAGCGGCTTCGGTGAGCTGGCGGTGCTGCTCCGGGGGATGGGCCGGGGAGTGGGGGAGGCGCCATGAAACGCCGGGAGTTTCAGGACCTGGCCGCCGCCGGGTATACCCGCATCCCATTGATCAGGGAACACTTGGCCGACCTGGAGACCCCCCTCTCCGCCTATATCAAGCTGGCCTCCGGGCCGCGCTCCTTTTTGTTGGAGTCGGTGGAGGGGGGCGAGAAGTGGGGCCGCTACTCCATCATCGGCCTGCCCGCCCGCACCGTGCTGACCGTGTGCGGCCGCTCCGTGGAGTGCCGCCGGGACGGCGAGGTGGTGGAAGCGGCCGAGGTGCCGGACCCGTTAGCGTGGATTGAGTCCTACCAACACCGCCACCGGGCGGCGACGCCGCCGGGCTTCCCCCACCTGCCCCGTTTCCTCGGCGGCCTGGTGGGATACTTCGGCTACGATACCGTCCGCTACATCGAGCGCCGCCTGGCCCATACCGGGCCGCAAGACGATCCGTTGGGCGTCCCCGATATCCTGCTCCTGGAGGCCGAGGAGGTGGCGGTCTTTGACAACCTCGCCGGCCGCCTTTACCTCGTGGTCCACGTCGACCCGTCGCGGCCGCAAGCCTACGAAGCGGGCATGGAGCGCCTCGACGCGCTGGGTGAGGTGCTGCGGCGACCCCTGGTGTTGCCCCCGGCCCCGGAGGCGCCGCAGGCCCCGGCCCGGCCCAGCTACAACTTCACGCAGGCCGCCTACGAAGAGGCGGTGGAGCGGATCAAGGCGTACATCACCGCCGGCGACGTTATGCAGGTGGTCCCCTCCCAGCGGATGTCGATGCCGTACCAGGCCGCGCCGCTGGATCTCTATCGGGCCCTGCGCTGCACCAACCCCTCCCCGTACATGTACTTTCTCGATCTGGACGGCTTCCAGGTGGTGGGCTCTTCCCCGGAGATCCTGGTCCGGCTTGAGGACGGCGAGGTCACCGTGCGCCCCATCGCCGGCACCCGCAAGCGGGGCGCCACCGAGGCGCGGGACCGGGAATTGGAGGAGGAACTGCTCAGCGACCCCAAGGAGATCGCCGAGCACGTGATGCTCATCGACCTGGGCCGCAACGACGTGGGCCGGGTGGCCGAGACCGGTACGGTGCGTCTCACCGAGCGCATGGTGGTGGAGCGCTACTCCCAGGTGATGCACATTGTTTCCAACGTCACTGGACGCCTGCGTCCCGGATTGGGCGCTATGGACGTCCTGCGGGCCACCTTCCCGGCGGGCACCGTCAGCGGCGCGCCGAAGATCCGGGCGATGGAGATCATCGACGAGGTGGAGCCGGTGAAACGCGGCATCTACGCCGGGGCGGTGGGCTACCTCTCGTGGTCTGGCAATCTCGATACGGCCATCGCCATCCGCACCGCGGTGATCCGGGATGAGTGCGTCTACGTCCAAGCGGGCGGCGGGGTGGTGGCCGACTCCATCCCCGAACTGGAGTGGAAGGAGACCCTGAACAAGGGCCGTGCGTTGCTCCGGGCGGTGGAGATGGCCCAGGCGGGGTTGTGACATGATCCTGATGATCGACAATTACGACTCCTTCACCTGGAACCTGGTCCAGTACCTGGGCGAACTGGGCGCGCGGGTGGAAGTGGTGCGCAACGACGAGATCACGGTGGAGGAGGTGGAGCGCCTGCGCCCCGAGCGTATCGTGATCTCCCCGGGGCCGTGTACGCCCAACGAGGCCGGCGTCTCCGTCGAGGTGATCCGCCGGCTCGCCGGGAAGATCCCGCTGTTGGGCGTCTGTCTCGGCCACCAGGCCATCGGCCAAGCCTTCGGCGGCAAAGTGGTGCGGGCGGCCCACGTGATGCACGGCAAGACGTCACCGATTCGTCACCGGGGGCAGGGCGTCTTCGCCGGCCTGCCCGACCCGTTGACGGCCACCCGCTACCACTCGCTGGTGGTGGAGCGTGACACGTTGCCGGAGTGCCTCGAGATCACCGCTTGGACCGAGGGGCCCCACGGCGTGGTGGATGAGATCATGGGCATGCGCCACCGGGAGTGGGCCGTGGAGGGGGTGCAGTTTCACCCCGAGTCGATCCTGACCGAGGCGGGGCACGATCTGTTGCGGAACTTCTTGGAGGGCGCGACATGAGGATCTTTCTATGAACATGCAGGAGGCCATCCGCCGCGTCACCGAGGGCGGTGATCTCGATGCCGCCGAGATGACCGCGGTGATGCGCACGATCATGACCGGTGAGGCCACGCCGTCCCAGATCGGCGGTTTCCTCGTCGGGCTCCGGATGAAGGGCGAGACGGTGGCCGAGATCGCCGCCGCCGCCGCGGTGATGCGCGAGTTGGCCCAGCGGGTGGAGGTGGCCGACGAGGATCTGTTGGACACCTGCGGTACCGGCGGCGACGCCAGTGGCACGGTCAACGTCTCCACCGCCGCCGCCTTTGTCGCCGCCGCCGGGGGCGCGGTGGTGGCGAAGCACGGCAACCGCTCCGTCTCCAGCAAGAGCGGCAGCGCCGACGTGCTGGAACAGGCCGGCGCCCGGCTCGATCTCTCGCCGGTGGAGGTGGGCCACTGTATCGAGCGGGTCGGGGTCGGCTTCCTCTTTGCCCCACAGCACCACAGCGCGATGAAGCACGCCATCGGTCCGCGCCGGGAGATGGGGGTGCGGACGCTGTTCAACCTGCTGGGGCCGCTGACCAATCCCGCCGGCGCCCACCGCCAATTGCTGGGGGTCTTCTCCGATCCCTGGGTGGTGCCGCTGGCCGAGGTCCTGCGCGAGTTGGGCAGCCGCCGGGTGATGGTGGTCCACGGCGCGGACGGCTTGGATGAGATCAGCGTCTCCGCGCCCACCCGCGTGGCGGAGCTGGCCGACGGGGAGATCCGGGAGTACACGGTGGATGCCGCGGCGTTGGGGCTGCGCGAGCACCCCTCGTCGGCGCTGAAGGTGGGTGGGGCCGACGAGAGCCTGGCCCGGATTCGGGAGGCGTTCTCCGGCGGGGTCACACCGTCGGCCGATCTGATCGCCGCCAACGCCGGGGCGGCGCTCTACGTGGCCGGCAAGGCGCCGTCGCTTCGGGAGGGGGTCGAGATGGCCCGCGAGCTGATGGGGAGCGGCGCGGCGGCCGGTCGCCTCGACGCCTTCGTCGAGGCGACCCGTGAAGGCGACCGGTGATGGGGGTGGCCGTGGCCCCCGGTGGGACGCCGGATATCCTGCGCCGCATCCTCCGCCGTAAGGCGGAAGAGGTGGCGGAGCGGGCGGCGGCGGAGTCGTTGCGCGCCCTCTCCGCCCGCGCCGCCGATCTCCCGCCCGCCCGTGGCTTTCGCGAGGCGCTGGCGCGCCGGATCGCCGCCGGTGAGCCGGGGGTCATCGCCGAGATCAAGCGCGCCTCTCCCAGCCGGGGCGTGTTGCGCCCCGATTTTGATCCCGCCGCCATCGCCTTGGAGTA
>SKYL01000109.1 GCA_007127935.1 Halorhodospira sp.
CCCTGAACGAGAGCCCCCCCCCCATCCCCAGCACAACAGACGTCCAAATCACCTCTGTCGGGGGCGGCCCGGGGCAGATAGACGGGCACCCCCATCCGTTGGAGATAAGACAAACGGCGCCGCGCATCCACCGGCGGCGCCCTCAGACGTCCGCGGCCTGGGGATGGCGGCGATCGGCCGCGCCCACCAGGATCTTGTTCAGCGCGTTGATGTACGCCTTGGCCGACGCGATGACGATATCCACGTCCGAACCCTGACCGTTGACCACGCGCCCCGCGCGCTCCAGGCGTACCGTGACCTCGCCCTGGGAGTCGGTCCCGGTGGTGATGTTGCTCACCGAGTAGAGCAGCAACTCGGTCCCCGACTGGAGCAACGAGTCGATGGCCTTGAAGGCGGCGTCCACCGGCCCGCTCCCCGGGGCCACGGCGTGCTTCTCCTCGCCGTCCACCGAGAGCGCCACGGAGGCCTCCGGGGTCTCGCCGGTCTCGGAGCAGACGCGCAGCGAAAGCAGCTTGACCCGCTCGTGCTCCAACGCCGCGCCGGCCTCGGTGACCAGCGCCTGGAGGTCCTCGTCGAAGATCTCGTGCTTCTTGTCGGCCAAGGCCTTGAAACGGGCGAAGGCCTCGTTCAGTTGCTCTTCCGACTCCAACACCACGTCCAGTTCCGCCAACCGGGTGCGGAAGGCGTTGCGCCCGGAGTGCTTGCCCAGGACCATCCGGTTGGCGTGCCAACCGACATCCTCGGCGCGCATGATCTCGTAGGTCTCACGGTGCTTCAGCACCCCGTCCTGGTGGATGCCCGACTCGTGGGCGAAGGCGTTGACGCCGACGATCGCCTTGTTCGGCTGGACGTGGAACCCGGTAATGTTCGCCACCAACTTGGAGGTGGGCACGATCTCGCCGGTGTTGATGCGCGTCTCGCAGGGGTAGATGTCCTGGCGGGTGCGCACCGCCATGACTATCTCTTCCAGCGCGGCGTTGCCGGCCCGCTCCCCCAGGCCGTTGATGGTGCACTCCACCTGCCGCGCCCCTTGGCGCACCGCCGCCAATGAGTTGGCCACCGCCAGCCCGAGATCGTTGTGGCAGTGGACCGAGAAGATCGCTTGGTCGGAGTTGGGCACCCGCTCCCGCAACGTCCGGATCAACTCGCCGAACTGTTCGGGGACGTTGTAGCCGACCGTATCGGGGATGTTGATAGTGCGCGCACCGGCATAGATCACCGCCTCGATGATCCGGCAGAGGAAATCGGGCTCCGACCGCCCAGCATCCTCCGGCGAGAACTCCACATCGTCACAAAGTTGCCGCGCCAGCTTTACCGCCGCCACCGCCGCCGCCACCACTTCGTCCGGCTCCATCTGGAGCTTGGCCTGCATGTGAATCGGCGAGGTGGCGATGAAGGTATGAATCCGGCCCGCCTCGGCCTCGGCCAACGCCTCGCCGGCGGCCCGCAGGTCGGCCTCGCGGGCCCGCGCCAGCCCGCAGACACGGCTCTCCTTGACGGCCTGGGCCACCGCCCGAACGCTCTCGAAATCACCCTGGCTGGCGGCCGGGAACCCGGCCTCGATGACGTCCACCCGCAGCCGCTCCAGCGCCTTGGCGATGCGCACCTTCTCCTCGCGGGTCATGGTGGCGCCGGGGCTCTGTTCGCCGTCGCGCAGGGTGGTGTCGAAGATGATCAATGACTCTCGCTCGCCCATGGCTCTCTCTGCTCGTTACCGGCGGCGTGTTGCGCCGCCTGGGGGAGATTCGGCCCTTGTGGGGCCACCTCGGTGGATCCGCTACAAAATCCGGGAGCGGCGGTTCGACGATCAGTTGCCCGGGGGCGGCAGCCGAAACCCACCGCGGGCGGGAGAGCGACGAAGCAATCGCATGCCCCCCGCGCCACCGTGGCGCAGGCGGCGCAAGGAGGGGCGAACCGTTGGCGTCTTTTTCCCGATCACAACTGCGAATATAACCGCACTGCGGCAGTGCGACAACCGGCGGCGGGAAGAGATAACCAAACAGAGTGATTGGGAAAAATGAGAAAAACGTCACTCCCCGGGCGCGTCGCTGTCGGGATGACGATCAGCGCGCTTGCGGCGCAGACGGGTCACGGTGAGCACCGGTCCGGAGAGTAGGTAGGAGAGGAAACCGAGAAAGAGCGCCGTGGGCGGATGGACCGCCACCAACACCACCGCCAGCACCAACCCCACCACCACGATAAAACGCACGCGGTAGCGGAGATCGAATTCCTTAAAGCTTTCGTAACGGACGTTGCTGACCATCAGCACCGCCGCGATGACGGTCAACACCCCGGCCGGTCCGGCGATCTCGGGCCCCGCCAACCCCCAGTGGGAGCCGAACCAGACCAACCCGGCCACAGCGCCCGCGGCGGCCGGACTCGGCAGCCCCTGGAAGTAGCGCTTGTCGGCGACCCCCACCTGGGTATTGAAACGGGCCAGCCGGAGGGCGGCGCACGCCACATAGAGGAAGGCCGCCAGCCACCCCAGGTTGTCCCACGGGGCGCCGGCGCCGATCGCTCCCAACGACCAGAGGAAGACCACCATCGCCGGAGCCAGACCGAAGCTGACCATGTCGGCCAGCGAGTCGTACTGGACCCCGAAATCGCTCTGGGTCTTGGTCATCCGCGCCACTCGGCCGTCGAGCGCGTCGAAGACCATGGCGATGTAGATGGAAGCGGCGGCCCGGCCGAACTCGCCGTTGACCGCCGAGACCACGGCCAGAAAGCCGAAAAAGAGGCAACCCGTCGTCAGCAGGTTGGGCAGGAGGTAGATCCCCCGCCGGCGACCGCGCTGTGGAGTATCACTGGCCATCGTCGGCGGGGTTCGTCCGGTTGGTCGTGGGCCGGTCGATCCGGTCAGCTCCGGTCGACCAGCTTCTTGGCCGTGATCCACGGCATCATGGCGCGCAGCCGCTCACCCACCTCCTCGATGGGATGCTCGGCGGCGAGCCGGCGGCGGGCGTGGAGGGTCGGCGCACCGGCCTTGTTCTCCAGCACGAACTCCTTGGCGAACTCGCCGTTCTGGATCTCCTGCAGGATCTCCTTCATGGCGGCCCGGGACTGGGCGTTGATCACCCGGTGGCCGCGGGAGAAGTCGCCGTACTCGGCCGTGTTGGAGACCGAGTAGCGCATGTTGGCGAGACCGCCCTCGTAGAGCAGATCGACGATCAGCTTGGTCTCGTGCAGGCACTCGAAGTACGCCATCTCCGGCTCGTAACCGGCCTCCACCAGGGTCTCGAAACCGGCCTGGATCAGCGCCGAGATACCGCCGCAGAGCACCGCCTGCTCGCCGAAGAGGTCGGTCTCGGTCTCCTGCCGGAAGGTGGTCTCGATGATCCCGGAACGGCCGCCGCCGTTGGCCACGGCGTAGGCCATCGCGATCTCCTTGGCCTTGCCGCTGGCGTCCTGGTGGACGGCGATCAGCGACGGCACGCCGCCGCCCTCGGTGTAGGTGGAGCGCACCAGGTGACCCGGCCCCTTGGGGGCGATCATGATGACGTCGATGTCCGACGACGGCTGGATCTGGCCGTAATGGATGTTGAAGCCGTGGGCGAAGGCCAGCGCGGCGCCCGCCTTCAGGTTCGGCGCCACCAGCTCCTCGTAGATCTCCGGCTGATTCTCGTCCGGGGCCAGCATCATCACCACATCGGCGGCGGCCGCTGCCTCGGCGATGGAGGCCACCTGGAGGCCGGCCGCCTGGGCCTTGGCCGCCGAGGCGGAACCGGGACGCAGCCCGACCACGACATCGACGCCCGACTCCTTGAGGTTGTTGGCGTGGGCGTGGCCCTGGGAGCCGTAACCGATGACCGCCACTTTGCGGCTCTTGATCAAGGACAGATCGGCGTCCTTATCGTAGTAGACCTTCATTGGGTGCCCCCCCTTAGGGAAAATTCGAGGATATTTCAGAAAATCGATCAGACGCGCAGATGGCGCTCGCCGCGGCTGATGCCGATGACGCCCGAACGGACCACCTCCAGGATGTTGCTCTGCCCCACCGCCTCGATAAAGGCGTCGAGCTTGTCCCCGGTGCCGGTGATCTCGACGGTGTAGATCTTCTCGGTCACATCGATGACCTGGCCGCGGAAGATATCGGCCAAGCGCTTGAACTCCTCGCGCAGATCGGCGTTGGCGGCGGCCACCTTGACCAGCATCATCTCCCGCTCGATGTGCTTGCCCTCGGTCATATCGACGACCTTGACCACATCGAGCAGCTTGTTCAGTTGTTTGATGATCTGCTCGATGATCTGGTCGTCGCCCATGGTGACCAGCGTCATCCGAGAGAGCGTCGCATCGTCGGTGGGTGCCACCGTCAGGCACTCGATGTTATAGCCGCGGGCGGTGAACAGCCCGGCGATGCGCGACAACGCGCCCGCCTCGTTCTCCACCAGCATCGAAATGATATGACGCATGGGATTCCCCCGAAGACCACCCGGAGCGGGAGGAAAGCCCGGTAACGTACTGCGGCGGCGCCAAAGCGTCAAGGGATGGCGGGATGGAGTAGCCCCGGCACCGGGACAAAGCTACCCTATGGCGCTGCGTCCACAGGGAGCCGAGAACCATGCGCGTAACCCGCTTTCCCCTCTCCACCACCCGCGAGACCCCGGCCGACGCCGAAGTCATCAGCCACCGCCTGATGCTCCGCGCCGGGATGATCCGCAAGCTGGCCGCCGGCCTCTATACCTGGCTGCCGCTGGGGCTGCGCGTCCTGCGCCGGGTGGAACGCATCGTCCGGGAGGAGATGAACCGCGCCGGGGCGCTGGAGGTCTTGATGCCGGCGGTGCAACCGGCGGAGTTGTGGCAGGAGTCGCGGCGCTGGGAGAAGTACGGCCCCGAACTGCTGCGGCTGCGCGACCGCCACCAGCGCGACTTCTGCTTCGGCCCCACCCACGAGGAGGTCATCACCGACCTCTTCCGGCGCGAGATCAAGAGCTACCGGCAACTGCCGGTGAACTACTACCAGATCCAGACCAAGTTTCGCGACGAGATCCGGCCCCGTTTCGGCGTCATGCGGGCACGGGAGTTTCTGATGAAGGACGCCTACTCCTTCCACCTGGACGACGCCTCGCTCAAAGAGACCTACCAGGCCATGCACGACGCCTACTGCCGGATCTTCCAGCGCACCGGGCTGACCTTCCGGCCGGTGGAGGCCGACTCCGGCGCCATCGGCGGCAATCTCTCCCACGAGTTCATGGTGCTGGCCGACTCCGGCGAGGACGCCATCGCCGTCTGCACCGAGTCGGGCTACGCCGCCAACGTGGAAATGGCCGAGGCGCTGCCGCCCGCCGGGCCCCGGCCCACCCCCGCGGAAGCCATGGAAGAAGTTGCGACCCCGGAGCAGCGGACCATCGACGAGGTCAGCGCCTTCCTCAAGCTGCCGCCCTCCTGCTGCCTCAAGATGCTGCTGGTGGAAGGCGCCGAAGGCGGCTTGGTGGGCTTGGTGCTGCGGGGCGATCACGAGTTGAACGAGATCAAGGCGGCCAAGCACCCCCGGGTGGCGGACCCGCTGACCTTCGCCACCCCGCAGCAGGTGGAGGCCGAACTCGGCTGCCCCATCGGCTTCATCGGTCCGGTGGGGGTTGACGCCCTGGAGATCATTGCCGACCACGCGGCGGCCCACGGGGCCGACTTCGTCTGCGGCGCCAACCGCCCCGGCTACCATTTGCGCGGCGTCAACTGGGGCCGGGACCTGCCGGAACCCGAGACCACCGATCTACGCCAAGTGGTGGAGGGCGACCCGAGCCCCGACGGCGGCGGCGCACTGACCATTCGCCGAGGCATCGAGGTGGGCCACATCTTCCAACTGGGCCAGGAGTACAGCCGGAAGATGAGCGCGGCGTAGAAGATCACGATCCAGCCAGCGAGGATGGCGTAGGAGAGCCAGATGTTCGCGAAGATCGCCTCGCCGGACATCCCATTGACCGCCAGCTTCATTCCCTGCGATACGGGCAACGCTTCGATCACATACTCGAACAAGCCGGGCGACCAGAGTCCGATAATAAACGCCGGCGCGATCACCGGCGCCAGAATGAGCCCGCCCCAGTTATTGAGCTGGTTGGCGC
>SKYL01000224.1 GCA_007127935.1 Halorhodospira sp.
CACGGCAAGGAGCTTTACCAGGAGATGTGGGAGAGCATCCGCAAGACCGGCCGCTGGCGTGGAGAGGTCTGGAACCGGCGCAAGGACGGCAGCGTCTATCCGGAGATGCTCACCGTCTCGGTGGTCACCGACGACCACGGCGAGATCGCCAACTACGTCGGTGTCTTCTCCGATATCTCCCATATCAAGCAGAGCCAGGACGAGATGGAGTACCTGGCCCACCACGACCCGCTCACCGATCTGCCCAACCGCCTGCTGCTGCGGGCGCGCCTGGAGTCGGCGGCGGCGCGGGCGCGGGCCCGGGGGCGGCTCACTGGGCTGCTGCTCATCGGCCTCGACCGCTTCCGGCTGGTCAATAGCGGCCTCGGCCCCCAGCACGGCGACACGCTTCTGCAAGAAGTAGCTCAGCGGTTGGGTGCGGCGGCACGGGAAGGCGACACGGTAGCGCGGATCGGTGGCGACCAGTTCGCGGTCCTCCTGGAGGGGCTGATCCACGCCGGCGAGGCCGACCGTCTGGCGAAGGACGTCAAGAAGGCCCTCAACCAGCCGTTCACCGTGGCCGATTGTGAAATCCAAATCAGCGCCAGCATCGGCATCAGCATCCACCCCTCCGACGGCGAGAGCGTCGACGCCTTGCTGAAGAATGCCGACGCCGCCATGCACCGCGCCAAGCGCAGCGACGGCGACAACGTCCACTGTTTCTATACCAGCGAGATGTCGGCCCAGGCCCTGGAGCGGATCGTCATCGAGCGGGAACTGCAAAAGGCCATCGAGACCGGGCAACTAATCCTCCACTACCACCCCCAGGTCAGCCTGAAGGACACCCGGCTGGTGGGGGTCGAGGCGCTGGTGCGCTGGAACCACCCCAACGACGGCTTGCTGCCACCGGACCGCTTTATCCCCATCGCCGAGGAGTGCGGCTTAATCACGCCGCTGACCCAGTGGGTCCTCCACACCGCCTGCCGTCAGGCACGGGATTGGCTCGACCGTGGCGTCGATTTCGGGCGCATGGCGGTGAATGTGGCGCCGGTGCAGTTCCGCCAGCCGGGCTTCGTGGAGACGGTGGAGCGGGCGTTGAAGGAGTCCGACCTGCCGGCGCGCATCCTGGAGTTGGAGGTCACCGAGACCGGGGTCATGACCGGCGGGGAGGAGATCGACCGCACCATTGCCCGGCTGCGGGAACTGGGCGTGCCGCTCTCCATCGACGACTTCGGTACCGGCTATTCGTCATTGAGCCACCTGCGCAGCCTGCCGGTGGACAAGCTGAAGATCGACAAGAGTTTCGTCCAGGACCTGCCCCACGACGAAAACGCCGTCGCCATCGTCCAGGCGGTAATCGCGTTGGGGCAGGCGTTGAATCTTCCGGTGCTGGCGGAGGGGATCGAGACCGAGGAGCAGCGTCAATTCCTGCTGGATGCCGGGGCCGACGAGGCCCAAGGGTTCCTGTGGGGCAAGCCGTGCGTGGAGCCTGCGCTGATCCTACTGCCGGGGACTGAAGCAACGCCGTAGGCGGTCACTCCTCGGCTCCAAGGTCGAGCAGTAGCCGGTCGTTCAAGGTGAGCAGCAGCGACCGGAAACGAGCGGTAGCCGCCAGCCGCCCATCCTCCTCTTCCACCAGCCAGCCGTCGGCCCGCAACGCATCGGTCTGCGCCTTCGCCATCCGGCGGGCCACCGCCTCCAGTTCCGGCGACGGTGCCACCCCGGCCTCCAGCGCCTCCTGTAGCAGGATCTCGGCGGCGGCCGCCTCCACCATGGGGCGGGGCGCGACGAAGCGCCCATCGGCCCGGACATCGGCGAGGATCGACGGCCACTGGTGGGGGCCCAGATTTCCGGGACCATCGTAGGCCGCCTCGGCATGGACCTCGGCCACTCCGTCCGGCCCCTCCTGCCACACGTCCAGCGCGATCTCCGGCTTTGCCTCCAGCAGGTCCGGGGTGCGGGCCAGCAACCGCTCACCCACCGCAAAGCCCATGGCGAACGTATCGCCGGTGGGCCACGTGGACCACAGCGCCCGGCTCAGATCGGCCAGCGCCCCGGCGTGGATGCGGGACAGTACCAAGCGACTCTCGCCACGCTCGCCGGAGAGTGCCGAACCGTCACCGGCCCACTCCATGTCGAATCGCAGATCGGCAAGCCCCTCAGCCTCCACTGCTTCGCCGCCCAACCGCCACGGCCCGAAGCGCACCGGCTCTGCCCCAGGAAGTGCCGCTGCCGGCCGGGTGGTGTAACGGTCACCGCCCAGAGAGAAAGTCCCGGTCCACATGGGCTCCCCGGCGTGCAGATCGGCCTCGCCACGCACCCCCTCCATCTCCAACTGCCCGCCGTCGCTGTCCTCCACCGCCAGATCGAGGACGCGCATCTCCCACTGGATGCGCCCCGGACCCTCACCGGGGCGGAATTCCCGGTTGAGCGCCATCGCCACCCCGCGCGCCGCCACCCGGCCACCGCCGGCGCCCTCGTCGTAGGCAACGCTCTCGGCGGAGAAGCGACCACCGGCCCGCCGGCCCCGCCCACGGGTGGCCTCCATGGCGCCTTCGAACCGGATCTCCCGTAACTCCGATTCGACACCGTCGCCCCGGCTCCACGCCCAACGGGGCGTCTGGAGGTAGAACATCGCTTGGCCACCGCCATCCATGGCCCATTCGCCTGTGATCTCGTCCCAGGCGTGTTCCGCCCCTTCAAAACCGGCCAATCGGAAGTGGCTGACCACGTCACCACCCCGCCCCACCAGCGATTCCACCCGCCACGGGGCGCCGTGGAAGTAGTCCGGCGCCGCCTCCCGCCACCGGGGCGGCGGCTGGATCTCACTGCGCACGAGGGCCGCGGCCACGTCCCAGCCGCGATGAGCGCTGCGTACCAACGGCCCGTGGACCACCTCCGCCTCCACCTCCAACAGCAGTGGCTCACCGGCCCACCGGTAGTAGTGATCCCCCGGCGCCCCTTCCACCTCCACGACGCCGCGCAGCCGGGTCACCCGATACCCGCGCTCCATCTCCAAGGCGCGCACGGTGACGTCGCGCCCGGCGGCGTCGATGGCGGCGGCGTGGACGGCGCGCTCCGCCTGGACCCCGGCGACCCACGGCGCGGCGGCGGCCGCCGACGCCAAAACGGCGACCCCGGCCCCGATGACGACCCAACGCCGAACCGCCATCTCAAGCCACCTCCCGGTGACGGCGCGCGATCCGGGTGCGCACAAAACGGATCAGCAACCAGACGGTGAAGACGACCACCGGCACCAGCGCCCCCTGGGCCAACTCGACCCGCACGGGCAGACCGACGTCCTGCCCCGCCTTCAGCAGATAGCCCACCAGCCCCATCAGGTAGTAGCTGATGGCGGCGACAGAGAGCCCCTCCACCGTCTCCTGGAGGCGGAACTGGAGCCGCGCCCGGCGGTTCATCGCCTCCAGCAGATCGCGGTTCTGGGCCTCCAGGGCGACGTCCACCCGCGTACGCAGCAAGTTGCCGGTACGGGAGATCCGACGGGAGAGCGCCTCCAGGCGTTCCATCACGGTCCGGCAAGTACGCATGGCCGGCGCCAACCGCCGGTCCATGAACTCATCAATGGTCTGAAGCCCCTGGATACGCTCCTCCCGCAACTCTTCAATGCGCTTCCGGACCAAGGCGTGGTAGGCCATGGCCGCGTTGAAGCGGTAGTGGGTCCGGTTGTTGATCCGCTCCACCTGGGCCGCCAACTCCGAGAGCGAATCGAGCAGGGCGCGCTCGTCGCTGGCGGCGGAGGAAGTGAGATCTTCGGTGATGCCGGCCAACTGCTCCTCGATCTCGGTCAGCCGCGGGTTCGCCCGGCGCACCACCGGAAAGGCGAGCAGCGCCATCATGCGGTAGGTCTCTACCTCCAACAGCCGCTGCACCGCCCGGCCCGCTTGGCGCTCACGCAGCCGCACGTCGCGCACCAGGATCCGTGAAAAGCCGTCGTCGTGAATGCAAAAGTCCGTCCAGATCCGCGCCGCACCGCCGGTGATGTGGCTGCCCAACACCGTGTTCATGGCGAAGAGATCAACAATCTCACCGACACTGCGCGGCACGTACCAAGCCGGCTCCAAGGCGAGATGGATACCCACCAAGCGCGGCCCCGGCACGGTATCGAGCCAGTTGCGGGGCACCGCGTCGATGGCCGGAGCGGCGAACGGGTCGTCGAACTCGCCCTCGACGAAGAACGTGTAGGTGGAGAACTCGGTGCGCCGCTCCCACTTCAAACGGAACTTACCGAAGTCGGCCGACAGGTGGTGCGCGCCGGGCGCCGGCGGCTCCACCCCAAAGCGTTGGCAGAGGTCAGTGACGGCGGCGTGGTCGCGCTCGGCTCCGTGACGCCCCGAGAGCATCGCCAGGTGGGTGATGCGCAGCGGCGCCTTGAGCACCTCGTATGGGCGGGCGTGGACCTCGTCGTTGACCTCCTGCCGCAGCGGATGGTCGGTGAAGGCGCCGAATGTGGGCTCGGTCTCGTCGCTGGCCGTGGTCAACAGCACGAAGTCACTCCCGGTGGTGGGGACCCGGCCAGTATCGGGGCGGAAGGGGTATGGCTCAAGGGGGCAAAGAAGCGGGACGGTGGAAAGCGCCTTGTCCTTCCACCGCCCCGAGCGGTGTTACTCGATCACCTTCCGGGCCGTATCCAGGTAGACCCGTCCACGATGCAGCGCCGCATCGAAATCCCCGGTCTCCGACGCCACATGGACCTCTTCCAGGATCTCCGCCAGTTCCGCCAACTCCTCGTTGATCCGTTCCAGTGCGTTCTCCAGCGTGTAGGTCAGCTCGTGGATCTCCGCCATGTCGGCCACCGACAGATCATCCGCCGCGAGAATGGCGCCGAGCTTGCGGTTGTACTCCGAGAGGTTGCTGACCGCCTCCTCCAGGGTCTCCGCCGGCAGGCCCTTGAAATGGTCCAACCGCTCCGCGTGGGCCGTACTCACCACCCCCACGGCCAGCAGAAGCCCCGAAACCCATCCCATCTTGTATCGCATACTTAACCCCCATGACGACATGTTTATAAAACGCTGAGTTACCACTTGCCCAATGGGTTGCATCGTGCGGATCGGTTACGCCCGGCACCGAACATCAGAGCGCGGCGAGAACCCGGCTCTCCGGCAGCCCCAAACCCACCGATCCGACGCTCTTCTGATACGCGGCTCCAGCCCAGGCGGGGAAGTCGCCGATTTGGAAACCGTAGCCCAGTTCAAAATGCCACGCCGCGGGTTTCGCGCCGTCGCCATCAAATTCGAGGTCGGCCACATCGAACTGCTCCGACGCCCCCACATACTCCGCGCTTACAAGAAATGGCTCCAGATCCAATACGGCAAAGAGTGCAATGCCGGCAACCGTCTTTTGGAGGTCGTAGATGCGACCTGAATCCTCCAACGATTCCCGCAACGCATCTGAATCGGCCAGCGAATTGAGAGAATCGGCGCCGAAGGCATAGAACGAACCGTAGAGATGGTCCTCTCCGTACCCCAACTGCACCGCCTCATCGATTCTTCGCAAGGCAACCACTTGCCCCCTTGTCACAAGTTCGCCCGGAAACAGCCAATCGTATAGTGCCTATGGCATTGTATCCTTTGGCGGTCATCGATCCACGCTCCTTGGCGAGCGTCCAACGCCTGGGTGCCGCCTCGCCCCTCGGCGAGACGCGCACCCTGTACCAGGCCGGGGCGTAACCAGCGGTGGCGTACGCGCTGGCCCGGCGGCATTGATCCCGCGCGCCTACGCTCTGATACGATATAAAAAGACCCGTTCGATACGCCGACCGCGGGAGGATGGCAACATGGCCATGCCGCTCCACGATGAAGAGATCGGTATTGAGGAGTACCTGCAAGGCGAACTGACCAGCGATGTCCGCCACGAATACTTGGCGGGCCAGGTCTACGCCATGGTCGGCGCCAGCGACCGGCACAACCTGATCTGCGTCAATCTGGCCGCCGCGCTGCGCCCCCACGTCCGCGGCACCGGCTGCCAGCTCTTCATGGCCGACATGAAGGTACGGCTGGAGGCGCCCCCCGCCGGTACGTTCTTCTACTACCCCGACGTGATGCTCTGCTGCGATCCCGACG
>SKYL01000177.1 GCA_007127935.1 Halorhodospira sp.
GCGCGCCGGTGGCCGGATCGTCCCTCAGCGTGGACCAGAACACGCCCCAATCCACCGGCTTGCCGCGCCCGGCCACATGGAGCAACTCGGCGGCGAACGTGCGACGCGCCCACGCCAGCCTGCCCCGGACATGGCCGCGCTGGCGGACGTCCAGGCGCACCTCCCGGAGGATCAGTCTGGAGAGCCGGATATAGCTGGCGGTCCGCCTCATGGACCCCTCGGAGCCCCAACCGGCCTGGTCGAAGACATTGACGCCCCGGCCCTCGGTGGCGTGAATCCTCGGCGAGAACGCGGCCTGCCCCAGGCCCTGACCGAGGCGCTGGCCCAGCGTCAATTTGAATAACCGATCCTCCCCCTGAAACAGGCTCTCCCGAAAGCGCAACGAGGAGTGCCGATCGAACCGGTAGGCCATGGCCGTGGTACTGACCACGTTACTCCGGTGGATCAGCAGGTCGAGCAAATCACCCTGGAATGCATAGATTCCACGGGCCTCATCGATCAACGAATGATCGCCGGGATGGAGATTCCGCGCCGGGTCACGGTCCCATGCAAAGCGCGGCCGCTTCTTGGAGACGCGCAGCGTATTGCCAAAAAAGAGATCGAAGCCCCGATGCAGCGCGCTGACCGCGCTCTCTGGAAACCGGCCGCCCCATCGGTCATCGGAGTCGAGGAACGCCACAAAGCGCGTACCTGGGGGCAGGCTGTCCAACCCGGTATTCCGTGCCGCCGCCGGTCCGCCGTTGGGCCGGCGGACGATCCGGATCGACGCCCCGTCACCGGGTGAGACCCCATCCAACTCCTCATCGGCGGACACCGGGGATTCGTCGTCCACGATGACGATCCGGACATCGACACCGCCCCGCTGGCTGAGCACGGACCGGACACAGTGGCGGAGCAGACCGGGTTCCACCTGATAATAAGGAATGATTACTGCAAGTTCCGGCGCTGGTGCGGACATGGCCCTCTCCGGCGGCCGCTGGTGGCCTCGACTACTCTTGTCCAGTAAAGGCCACCCCCCACGGATACGCCAGCCGCATGATCAACGTCGTCCTTGCCACGCACAATGGCGCCCGCACGCTGCCCCGGATGCTGGAACGACTGTGCGAACTGCATCCGCCGCCGGACGGATGGCGCCTCATCGCCGTGAACAACGCCAGCACCGACGCCACCCCGGAAATCCTTCGGCAGTACCGGAAGCGGCTGCCGCTGACCGTCCTGGAACACGGCACGAAGGGGAAGAACTCCGCATTGAACGCGGCCATACCCGCCATCGACGGATCGTTGGTGGTGCTGACGGACGACGACATCCTGCCGGAGCGCGACTGGCTGCTCGTCTATCGGGACACGGCACTGGCTCACCCGGACCACTCCGTTTTCGGCGGCCCCATCCGGCCGGACTGGCCCAGCGAACCACCGGCCTGGATCTTGAAGCCGGCGGACCACCTGGGCGTCAGTTACGGGATCACCGACCCGGCGCTGCCCCAAGGGGACGTCTCACCGAAACTGATTTGGGGCGGGAACATGATGGTCCGCAAGGCGGTCTTCGACGCCGGCCATCGATTCTCCGACGCGGTGGGGCCCAAGGGCGGCACGGCCTACGCCATGGGGGGCGAGACCGAGTTTCTCGACCGCCTCGAGGCCGCCGGATACCGCTGCCGGCATGAGCCCGCCGCCGCGGTGCGGCACATCATCCGCCCGGAACAACTGGAACGTACTTGGCTGTTGAAGCGCGCGTATCGCTACGGAAAGAGTTGCGCCCACTCGGCCTTTGCCGCCGCCGGCCCCTCCGGAGCGCACCGCAAGCTCTACTTCGATGCGCCGAGGTGGCTCTACCGCAAGATCGCCACCTCCGCCGTCAAGGCGTGCCTGCGCGGCGCGCCCCTGGGCTCATCCCGCTCGTTTCCCGAGATGTGGTCCCTCTACCGGGCGCTGGGCTTCCTGGCGCAGTACCGCGAGTTGGCGGCGCGCGCCCGCCGGTCATGACCGTAGTCTCCAGTTGGACTTGAGGGCTCCGACCACGCTCCGGGCACGGTCCAGCCCGACCCGGTGATAGACCCCGACGGCCCGATCCGGCGGGCGCCAGCCCCGCGTGGTGAAGTAGAGATCGACCTCCGGCGCGGTCCGCTGGTAGAACGCCCGGCCCACCCCGAGATCGCTGAACGGAAAGGCGAAGTACCGGTAGGGCAGATCGAACGCCCCCCGAACCCGCCGGATACTGCCGACGGTCTGGTCCACTTGCTCCTCCAGGGAGAGATCGGGGTAGTACGGGTGATCGCAACTGTGCGCCCCCAAGTGGAACCCCCGGCCAATGAGGTCGGCCGCCTCGGCGGTGGTCATGTAGGGCCGCTCCCGAGCAAAGTACGCCTCCATATCCAACCCGATCGCCTCCGCCACCTCCCCATGGACGGCCCGGTCCGCATAACGCACCGCGAGGACGGCGGCGGAGACGTCGGCGTGAGGGTAGCCCCGGGCCGCCAGGAGCCGTCCCGCCTCCTTTCTTGCCGACGCGGCGGCGGTCTTGAGGCGTTCACACAGCAGGCTGGCCTGGAAGCGGTAGAAGTGGCCGCGCCCCTCCATGAAGTCGGGGTTGACGAAGAAGATGGCCGGCACCCCCTCCCGCTCCAAGAGCGGCACGACCTGCTCGTAGGTCGAGCGGAGTCCGTCATCGAAGGTGAGGACGAAACGGCCGGAGCAAGCACCGGCCAACGCCCCGGGCGACAAGTCCTCCAACGGACGGAGGCACCTCAGCAATTGACTCAAGACCCTTCGGAAACCGGCGGCGCTCTGGGTGGCGTATAGGTGCTTGACGTGGGGCCGCTCCTCCCCCACCCCGTGGAGGAAGAAGATCCCCGGCGCCGACGTAAGCGCCCGGTAGACCACCAAGGGCACCCGGCGCCGGATGGAACGGAAGCCCCGGCTCAGCCATTCGGGCATGACGCGATCCCCATGGGAGGCATGCTCACGATGCGGAATCGACGACGGCGGCGTCTCTCCGGCCATCCCCTTTCACCAGCCGCCGGAAGTGGGCGCTTCCGTGAAGCAGCTCGTTCCAGCTCCCACAGTCCACGATCCGCCCCTCGTGCATCACCGCGATCCGGTCACACAACTCCACGGTGGTCAGGCGGTGGGCCACCAGCAGGATCGTCTTCTCATTGGCCAGATTGCGCACCGCCTCCATGACGGCGGACTCGGTCGCGTTGTCCAGCGCGCTGGTGGCCTCGTCAAAGACCAGTACGGAAGGATCACGGTAGAGTGCCCGGGCGATCCCGATGCGCTGCCGTTGCCCCCCGGAAAGCCGCACGCCCCGCTCGCCGATGGCCGTGTCGTAGCCCTCCGGTAGGTGACCCGTGACAAAGGCGTGCAGATTCGCCAGCCGCGCGGAGCGCTCCACCGCCGAATGATCGATTTCACCCGCGGGCACCCCCAACGCGATGTTCGCGGCAACGGTGTCGTCGGACAAAAAGATGTGCTGCGGCACGTACCCAATGGCCGCCTGCCAGCATCGGAGATTGGATCGATCCAACGGCCTGCCGTCGATCCGGATGGCGCCCTCGCCGGGCTGTAGCAAACCCAACAAGAGATCGACCAACGTGCTCTTGCCCGCCCCCGAGGCGCCCACCACCCCCACCGTACTCCGCGCCGGAATGGTGAAGCTCAGGCGGCTCAACGCCGGCTGATCGGCGCCGGGGTACGAGAAACTGACGTCCTGGAACTCCACGGAGACGCGAAGCGGCATTGGTTTCACCTCGCCGGCCCTGTCCGGGAGCGGCATGAGCCCCGCACAACCCTCCAGATCCTTCAGCAAGCTTCTCACCGCGGGCATATTGAAGCGCAGCGCCGCCACTGAAGAGAACAACTTCTGGAAGGCCGGGATCAGTTTCTTGGCCGCCACGGCGTAGAGCCCGATCAACGGCAGCGCGCCGGCCAACCCGCCGTCGCCGGACATGAGGAACAGAACCAGGATCAGCACGCCGCCGAACGCAACCGCCTCAATGGCATACTGCGGAAGGTCCGACAACACATAGAAATTGGCCTGTTGATTGGCAAAGCGCCGCGCCGGACTCCGATAGCGGTCGAGGTAGGTGCGCTCCCGGCCGAGCAGGCGAATCTCCTTGGCCCCGGCGAAGGCCTCGCCGGCGGCGGAAAACCGCTCCCGATTGGCCCGGAGGCGGATCTTGCCGATCCGCTCGAGCCAACGCCGGGAGAAGACGTAGATCGCCCCATAGATCGCGCCGATGGTGGCCGCCGTGGCCAACGCCAGGCGAGGCTCCACCACCAGCAACAACACGATGATCGCCACCGCCGATGTGCCGAAGATGACCAGCCGCAGGGCCGGCAACAAGGCGCCACTGATCGCCTGATGGGTCTCCTCCAAGACGCTTTTCGCCAGGTCCGCGGAGTTGCGATTCAAGTAAAAGCTATAGGGACGCCGCAGGTACCCCTCCATCAAACGCTTGGAGAGCCAATACTGCTGGGAATGAGAGAAGCGGATCGTGGCCCACTGCGAAAGCGCCTGCAGCGCAACCCCGGAGAAAAACACCAGGAACGCCGCCACCCCCAGGAAGAACAGGAAGCTTTGGGTCCTCTCGAACCCCAAGGCGCTGAACGCCCCGCTCAACCAGGCATTGCCGTGCACCACCGCCGGATCGGCGAGAACGGCGAGAAACGGCATCACCGACGCCACCCCCAGCATGTTCATCAGCGAGGTGAGCATCATCAACGCAAAGAGGGCGAACACCTTGGGGCGGTCCCGGCGGTCCACCAGGCGACCGACATCGCGAATCCACGCCGTCATTCCTTCCAAACCATCCATGCATCCACCGGCCGAACAGAGGGGCCGTTTTCAGACTGATCCTCACCACCCGGGCCTTCTGTGCGATGCGCAACATACGGCATCCGCCGCCCACCGTACGCTGAGAACCATGGCCGGCATGGGCCGTGATACGAGGGAGCCGGGGCAAGGCATGCTGATCCTGCAAGGCGTCATCGGCGGCAGCGATGTGGACGGACGGTTTCCCGCCCGCCGCGAGGCGGGGTGGATCTACTTCAACGGCCCCGGGTGGGCGCTGCGCATCGCCATTCCACACCCCACCTACCACGTCGAAGAGGGCTTCGGACACATCGCCGTGCACGACGGGCGGTGGCGGAACGGGGCTTCCGGCGGACCCGGCGGCTCCTATCTGATCATCCACACCGATCCTCCCGGCGCTCTGACGGTGGAGTCGGATCGCACCGGCACCATTCCGCTTTACTGGTCAACCATCGACGGCCCCGCGACCCTCTTTGGGACTTGCCTGCCGGACGTGGCGCGGGCCCTCCCCCGTGGAGCCGAACCCGATCCCATCGGCGTACTGCAAACCGTACTCCTGGAACACCCATGGGGCGATCAGACCGCCGTGAAGGGCATCCGGCTGCTACCGGCCGCCCGGCGCTGTGCCTTCACCGCCTCCGGGCTCCAGTGGAGCCACGAGACGTGGCGCCCGCCGCCGGTGCGCCGGGAACCGGCGCCTTCCATCACGCCGTGGCTGGATGGCGCCATCGCCGCCCTGACCGCCGCCCATCACACGGCGACGGCGGACCTGGACGCCGAGACGGTGGCGCTGCCCATCACCGCCGGGCTCGACTCCCGGTGCAACTTGGCGCTCCATCCCGAGTTGGCCCGCCGCGCCGGGCTCTTCCACTGTCACGACCTCGGCCGCGTGGAACTGCCCATCGCCAAACGCATCGCCCGCCACCTGGGGCGGCCGCTGATGGTCTTTCCCGCCGCGCAAGACATGAGGGAAGCCCCCGACTTCGAGGCCGCGCTGGGGCCGGGGGACTTCAATATCGGGCACTGGCGGCTGGTGGGGACCGCCCGCCGGTTACGGGAGGCGGGTTACCGGGCCACGGTGGACGGCTACCTGCAAGACCTGCTCTTCAAGGCCACGTTCCTGTCGGACGCGCCCCGCCATGAGCTGGTGGCCCACCGCCAGCGCTTCGTGCGTTACATGACACGCCGCCGCAGTCTGCCCATCCACCCCGCGCAGATGGCCGCCTTGGACGAA
>SKYL01000215.1 GCA_007127935.1 Halorhodospira sp.
GACCGGGCCTTTCTGCGCCGCCGGGTGTTGCCGCTACTGTCCTCTCGTTGGCCGGATGCGGGGGCGCGGCTAGCGGCGGCGGCCGACCTGCTGGACGCCGCCGCCGACGCCGAGGCGGAACGCGCCGCATCGGATTTGGCGGCGGTTACGCTGGAAATTCAAACAGAGATCTCGAATGTTCGAGATCTCCGGCCCTCTGTCGAGGGGTTGGTGGCGCTGCCGGCGCCCCGGCGGCGGGCGGCGTTCCGGTATTGGCTGCGCCGGAACGGGGTGCGTCCACCGGATCGCCGCCGCCTGGAGGCCGGCCTGGCGATGCTGCTCTCAGCCGGGGAGGACCGCAGCCCCGAGTTGGTGTGGCCGGAGGGGAGGGTGCGGAGGTACCGGGACCGGCTCCACTTCCTTCCGCCCGGTGAAGAGGAATCCCCGCCTGCGGCCGGGCCGTGGACCTGGGACCTCAACGGCGGGCTGGAGATCGGCGGTGTCGGCACCCTCTACCCCGAGCCTCGGCCGGAGCCCGGGCTCGATCCGGCCCTGCGCGGTCGGCCGCTGACCGTCTGCCTGCGCCCGGCGGCGGCCGCCGCCGATGGTCATCGTCTCAAGCGGATCTTCCAGTCGTGCGGTGTGCCGCCGTGGCGGCGCGACCGGATCCCGCTGCTCTATCGGGGCGATCTTCTCATTGGCGTGGCAGGTTGCTGGATTCGGCGTGAGTACCGGGCGGCACCGGGGTTGCGGTTACGGTGGACGGGGGAGAGCGAGGCACCCCCGGTAACCAAAAATACCACTATGAATAACTGAGAATATCCGGCGGCCCCCTTACGCTTGCGCCATGGCCGCCGACCATCGAACCGAGTCCTTCCGCCGGGAGTTCGCCGCCCGCTTGGTCTATGCGCTGACCTCCCTGGGCTACGAGCCGGGCCGCCCCAAGGAGTTGGGCCGGTTGTTCGGGGTCTCCGGTCAGGCCGTTCGCAAGTGGCTGGAGGGGGCGGCGCTGCCGAACACCACGCGAATGGTCGTCGTGGCCGAGGCGCTGGGGGTGCGCCGGGCGTGGCTCCAGGACGGCGAGCCGCCCATGCGCCCGCAAGTGGCGGAGATCAGTGACGCGGTCTACGACCTGTCCGACGGCGGTGAGGCCGATGGGGCCGCCGCCGGCACCCCCCGTGGGACCCTGCGCATTGGAGACGACGAGGTCCGCCTCCTGAGCGCCTACCGCCTCCTGGCCGATACCGACCGCCAGGCGGTACGTACGCTGGTCTTCTCCCTGGCCGGGAAGAAGGACGCGCGGTAGCGCGGCCCCCGGGGGGGAACGCTTTGCCCCCATCCCGCCCTTCTGCTAAGGTTCGCGCATTCCAAATGGCCTGCCATCCGGGCTCTCCATGACACGTTTCATATTCATTACCGGCGGTGTGGTTTCGTCCCTGGGCAAGGGGATCACCGCCGCCTCCCTGGGTACTGTCCTGCAGGCCCGTGGCCTCTCGGTCACGATGATCAAGCTCGACCCGTACATCAACGTCGACCCGGGCACCATGAGCCCGTTCCAGCACGGGGAGGTCTTCGTCACCGACGACGGCGCCGAGACCGACCTCGATCTCGGCCACTACGAGCGCTTCGTCCGCACGCCGGTGAGCCGCAACAACAATTTCACCACCGGCCGCATCTACGAGAACGTGATCCGCAAGGAGCGCCGGGGGGAGTACTTGGGCGGCACGGTGCAGGTGATCCCGCACATCACCGATGAGATCAAGCGGTGCGTGCACGAGGGGGTCGGCGACGCCGACGTGGCGCTGGTGGAGATCGGCGGCACCGTGGGCGACATCGAGTCGCTGCCGTTCCTGGAGGCGATCCGCCAGATGGGGACGGAGTTGGGGCGGGAGCGCTGCCTCTATATCCACTTGACCCTGGTGCCGTTCATCGGCGCCGCCGGGGAGATGAAGACCAAGCCGACCCAGCACTCCGTCAAGGAGTTGCGCTCCATCGGTATCCAGCCCGACATCCTGGTCTGCCGCGCCACCCGGGAGATCCCGGCGGAGGAGCGGCGCAAGATCGCGCTCTTCACCAACGTCGAGCCGCGGGCGGTGATCTCCGCGCTCGATGTGGACAACATCTACAAGATCCCCGAACTCCTCCATAGCCAGGGTCTCGACAACATCGTCGCCGAGAAGTGGGGGCTGGAGTTGCCGCCGGCCAATCTCGCCGACTGGCAGCGGGTGGTGGAGGTGATGGCCGACCCCGACGGCGAGGTGACCGTCGCCATGGTCGGCAAGTACGTGGATCTCTCCGATGCGTACATGTCGCTCAACGAGGCGCTGCGCCACGCCGGGGTGCAGACCCGGCAGCGGGTCAATATCCGTTACATCGACTCCGAGACCCTGGAGCGGGACGGCACCGGCGCCCTGGAGGGGGTCGATGCGATCCTGGTGCCCGGCGGCTTCGGGGAGCGGGGCATCGAGGGCAAGATTACAGCGGCCCGTTTCGCCCGGGAGCGGGGGGTGCCGTACCTCGGCATCTGTCTCGGTATGCAGGTGGCAGTCATCGAGTTCGCCCGCCACAGGGCCGGTCTCGAGGGGGCCCATAGCACCGAGTTTGCTCGCCACCCCCACCACCCGGTGATCGCGTTGATCACCGAGTGGATGACCGAGGAGGGGCAGTTGGAGATGCGGGACGAGGGTTCCGATCTGGGCGGGACCATGCGCCTGGGCGGGCAGCCGTGCCGGTTGACGCCGGACTCGCTGATCCAGCGGGTCTACGGCAAGGAGGTGATCGTCGAGCGCCACCGCCACCGCTACGAGTTCAACAACGGCTACCGCGAGGCGCTGGAGGAGGCGGGGATGCGGTTCTCCGGTTGGTCCAAGGACGGCCGGCTGGTGGAGGTGGTGGAGTTGCCGGACCACCCTTGGTTCATCGGCTGCCAGTTCCACCCCGAGTTCACCTCTACGCCACGGGACGGACATCCGCTCTTTGCCAGTTTCCTGCGGGCCGCGATACAGAAGCGCGACACGGCGAAAACAGAACTGCTTGAGGAAAGCGACGAAATGGACTGGAGCAACCGGTAGTGAAGAGTGCAAAGATTGAACGCATCGTAGGGAGGGAGATCCTCGATTCCCGTGGCAACCCCACCGTGGAAGCCGACGTCTACCTGGAGGGCGGTTACTTCGGGCGTGCTGCGGTGCCGTCCGGCGCCTCCACCGGCAGCCGCGAGGCGGTGGAGTTGCGCGACGGCGAGGCCGGGCGGTATCTCGGCAAGGGCGTGCGGCGGGCGGTGGAGAATGTCAACACCGCGATCCAACAGGCGTTGGCCGGGATGGACGCCATGGGCCAGGCCGCTGTGGACCGGCGTATGATTGAACTGGACGGCTCCGAGAACAAGGGCCGCCTAGGCGCCAACGCGCTCCTGGCCGTCTCCCTGGCCACCGCGCAGGCGGCGGCCGCCGCACGGGGGCTGCCGCTTTTTCGTCACTTACAGCAGGACGGCGCGCCGCCGGTCCTCCCTGCGCCGATGATGAACATCGTCAACGGCGGCGCCCACGCCGATAACAGCGTCGACATCCAGGAGTTCATGGTCATGCCGGTGGGCTTCGACCGTTTCTCCGAGGCGTTACGCTGCGGCGTGGAGATCTTCCACGCGCTGAAGGCGGTGCTCCACGGGCGTGGGCTCTCCACCGCCGTGGGCGACGAGGGCGGTTTCGCTCCCAACCTGCCATCCAACGAGGCGGCCTTGGAGCTGATCCTGGAGGCGGTAGAGAAGGCCGGCTACCGGCCGGGGGACCAAGTAGTCCTCGCCCTTGATGTGGCCAGCTCCGAGTTCTATCGCGATGGCGCGTATACGTTGGCGTCCGAGGGCCGCACCTTTGACGCCGCCGGCTTTGCCGACTACTTGGCCGGATTGGTGGACCGCTACCCGATCGCCTCCATCGAGGACGGCATGGACGAAAGCGATTGGGATGGCTGGAAGGCGCTCACCGAGCGGTTGGGCGACCGCATCCAGTTGGTGGGTGACGACCTGTTCGTGACCAACCCGGCCATCCTGAAACAAGGCATCGAGCGCGGCATCGCCAACTCGATCCTGATCAAGCTCAATCAGATCGGCACTGTCACCGAGACCTTGGAGGCCATTCGCATGGCCCACGGGGCCGGCTACACCGCCGTGGTCTCCCACCGCTCCGGGGAGACCGAGGATGCTGCCATCGCCGATCTGGCGGTGGCGACGCCATCCACCCAGATCAAGACCGGCTCCCTCTGCCGCTCCGACCGGGTGGCGAAGTACAATCAGCTGTTGAGAATCGAAGAGATCCTGGGCGCGGATGCGGTCTACGCCGGGCGCGATGCGCTCCCGGCCCCCCGGGGATAATTCGCCGGCGGACCGCGAAGCGCGGGAGGGGACAAGCTGGTGCGCTGGGCAATCGTCGGTTTCGCCCTGGTCCTGGTGGGCCTCCAGTACCGCCTCTGGTTGGGGGAGGGGAGCGTGCCCGATCTTGTCCAGTTGCGCGCCGCCATCGCCGAGCAGCAGGCGGCCAATGAGCAGGCGGCGGAACGGAACGACGCCCTGGCCGCAGAGGTGGAGGATCTCCAGGAGGGGTTGCAGGCCATCGAAGAGCGGGCCCGCAGCGAACTGGGGATGATCCGCCGAGGCGAGGTCTTCTACCAAGTCGTGGAGGAGTGATGGGAGGGGATGCCCGCCGTCGTCTATGGGCTGTTATCCCCGCCGCCGGGATCGGGCGGCGCATGGCGGCGGATCGTCCCAAGCAGTATCTCGATCTGGCCGGCCGGCCGGTGATCGAGTGGTCGCTCCGGCGGCTGCTGGGTCACCCCCGGGTCGACGGGGTGGTGGTGGCGGTGGCCGACGATGATGGCTACTGGCCGGCGGTGAGCGCGGCCGTGCTCGCTTCCCTCGATCCCGCCCCGGCCTCCGGCCCCGGTAAAACGCTCCACCGGGTTCCCGGCGGAGCGGAGCGGTGCCACTCGGTCTTGTCGGCCCTCGATTTCCTCTCCGGACCGGGCGGACCGGCTGATGCAGACGACCGGGTGCTGGTTCACGACGCTGTCCGCCCCTGCCTCACCGAGGCGGAACTGGACCGGTTGTTGGAGACCGGGCTCGACCACCCCCACGGCGCGTTATTGGCGATGCCGGTGCGGGATACGCTGAAGCGTGGCAACGGCGCGGGCGTGGAGGCGACGGTGGACCGTGACGGTCTGTGGCATGCCCAGACGCCTCAACTCTTTCCCTTGCGGCTGCTCCGTGACGCTCTGACCGCCGCCGTGGCCGCCGGGACGGCGGTCACCGATGAGGCGCAGGCGGTGGAGGCCGCCGGCGGCCGTCCCCTGCTGGTGGAGGGCGAGGCCACCAACCTCAAGGTGACCCACCAAGCCGACCTCCGTCTGGCGGCGGCGATCCTCAACGGCGGCGTACTTCGGTGATGCGCATTGGCCAAGGTTTCGACGTCCACCGCTTCGATGAGGGTGGCGGAGATGGATTCGTCCTCGGTGGCGTCTGTATCCCCTACCACCGCGGCCTGCTGGCCCACTCCGACGGCGATGTATTGCTGCACGCCGTCACCGACGCCGTCCTCGGCGCGGCCGGATTGGGCGACATCGGCCGCCACTTCCCGGACACCGACCCGGCTTGGCGCGGCGCCGACAGCGCCGCCCTGCTCACCGCCGTGGTGGAGCGCGCCCGGGACGCCGGCTGGGTCCCGATGAACGTGGACGCCACCGTGATCGCCCAGGCGCCGAAACTGGCGCCCCACATCGACGCCATGCGCACCGCCACCGCCCGCGCCTTGGGCATCGCCCCCACCCTGGTCAACATCAAGGCCACCACCAGCGAAGGCCTGGGCTTCACCGGCCGCGGAGAGGGCATCGCCGCCATGGCGGTCGCCCTCCTGGCGCCAGCGGAGGCAGCCAATAAATGAATCGTCGTGGACGCTCTTCTGGTCTTGGGGCTGGGGGGTGGGGTCCGGATACGGGGGTGTTCGGCGGCATGGATGCCGCCGGCAAGCGTACAAGGACGTATTCACAGCGTCCCCCGTATCCGGACCCCA
>SKYL01000300.1 GCA_007127935.1 Halorhodospira sp.
CCGCGCCCCTTCGGGGCTCGCAGTGACCGGCCCGAGACCATCACCCGTCCAGGGCGTCGAAGGCCGATTTGTCGGCGCCGCACTCGGGGCAGAGGAAGTCGTCGGGGAGGTCTTCAAAGGGCGTGCCCGGGGGGATGCCCTGGTCGGGCAGTCCTTCCGACTCGTCATACAGCCAGCCGCAGGCCAGACAGACCCAGGTGCGGTTCGCCATGGCGTATTCTCCTTGATGGTTGCGGATGTCCGGATGAACAGTTTCAACGCGTCTCTATATCGTTGCAACCTGAAAGGTTACTTTCCGAGCCGCCCCTTGCAACCGGTGGTGGTTGGTTTGAGACTTGTCCTTTACGCTGACGCGTCTTTGAAGGACCGCCCCTGTTGAAAGCGAAGCTTCGTCGTGGTCTCTACGCCGTGACCGCCCCGCCGCGGGATGGTGACTTGATTGCCGCCGCCGCCGCCGCGTTGCGCGGGGGGGCGTCCACGCTCCAGTACCGGGACAAAGGCGGTGACCGGACCCGGCGCCGGGAAGAGGCGGCGGCGTTGGCGGCCCTGTGCCGCCGCCACAACGCGCTCTTTATCGTCAACGACGACACCGAGTTGGCCCGGGAGGTGGGCGCCGGCGGGGTCCATCTGGGCCGTGACGACGGGGCGGTGGCCGCCGCCCGCCGGGTGGTGGGCGAGGAGGCGGTGATCGGTGTCTCGTGCTACGCCGACTTGGCGCGGGCGGAGCGCGCCGCGGCGGAGGGCGCCGACTACCTTGCCTTCGGCAGCCTCTTTCCGTCCGCCACCAAGCCGGATGCGGTGCGGGCGCCGTTGGACCTGCCGGCGGAGGCGCGGCGCCGGACCGGCCTGCCGGTGGTCGGTATCGGCGGTATCGACGCCGACAACATCGGCCGGGTGGCGGCCGCCGGCATCGACGCGGCGGCGGTGATCAGCGCCCTGTTCGGCGCCGACGACGTCGAGGCGGCGGCACGGCAACTCACAGCGGCCTTCGGGTCACCGATATGCAGTCACGATAACCAGGGAGTCGATCATGCATCGTAGCCACGAACTCTTTCAGCAGGCCCGTGAACTGATCCCGGGCGGCGTCAACTCACCGGTGCGCGCCTTCAAGGGCGTCGGGGGCGAGCCGGTCTTCATCGAACGCGGCGAGGGGCCGTACATCTTCGATGTGGACGGCAAGCGTTACGTGGACTACGTCAACTCCTGGGGGCCGCTGGTGGCCGGCCACGCCCACCCCGAGGTGATCCGCCGGGTCGGGGAGACGGCCGCCCACGGGCTCTCCTTCGGCGCTCCGGTGGAGTTGGAGGTGGAGATGGCGCGCATGCTTTGCCGCCATGTCCCCTCCCTGGAGATGGTGCGCATGGTCAACTCCGGCACCGAGGCGACCATGAGCGCCCTGCGCCTGGCCCGGGCGTTCACCGGCCGGGACAAGATCGTCAAGTTCCAGGGGAACTACCACGGCCACGTGGATGCGCTGCTGGTGCAGGCCGGGTCGGGGGCGCTGACCCTGGGCGTGCCGGGCTCTCCGGGGGTTCCCGAGGCGGTGGTGGCCGAGACGCTGACCGTGCCGTACAACGACGCCGACGCGGTACGCGCCTGCTTCGATGCCCACGGCGGCAAGATCGCCGCCGTCATCGTCGAGCCGGTGGCCGGCAACATGAACTGCATCCCGCCCGAGCCCGGTTTCCTGGAGACCCTGCGCGAGCTGTGCGATCGCGACGAGGCGCTGTTGATCTTCGACGAGGTGATGACCGGTTTCCGGGTCGGCACGTCGTGCGCCCAGGGGCGGTATGGGATCACGCCCGACCTGACCTGCCTGGGCAAGGTCATCGGCGGCGGTATGCCGGTGGGCGCCTTCGGCGGTCGGCGGGAGATCATGGAGGGGATGGCGCCGGTGGGGAACGTCTACCAGGCGGGGACGCTCTCCGGGAACCCGGTGGCGATGGCAGCCGGGCTGGCGACGCTGGAGTTGATCACCGCCGACGGCGCCTTCGAGCGGCTGGAGGCGGTCACCGCGTCGGTGGTGGACGGGATCAAGGAGCGGGCCGACGCCGCCGGGGTGCCGCTGTCGGTGAACCAGGCCGGCAGTATGTTCGGCCTCTTCTTCACCGACCAAGCGCCGGTGACCCGCTTCGAGCAGGTGCAGGCGTGCGATCTGCAGCGGTTCAATCGCTTCTTCCACGCGATGCTCGATGAGGGCGTCTACCTGGCGCCCTCCGCCTTTGAGGCCGGTTTCGTCTCGCTCGCCCACGACGACGAGGCGGTGGCGGCGACGGTCGATGCGGCGGAACGGGCGCTGCGGAAGCTCTGATCCGGCGCGCGGAGGGGGGCGGCCGTGGATCTGACCGCCCTCACCGCGCTGCTCGAGTGGCTGCAGGCCCATCCCGGCTGGGCCGTGGCCATCATCTTCCTGTTGGCCTTTTGCGAGGGGCTGGTGGTGGCCGGGCTGGTCATCCCCGGCGCCACGCTGCTCTTCGCCGCCGGCGCGCTGGTGGGGGCCGGCTACCTGGAATTGTGGCCGAGCCTTGCGGCGGCCTTCGCCGGCGCCTTTCTGGGGGACAGCATCAGCTTCTGGCTGGGGCGCCACTACGGCGACCGCCTTCGCGGCTTCTGGCCCCTCTCCCGCTTCCCCGGCATGGTGGCCAAGGGGGAGTCGTTCTTCTACCTCCACGGCGGGAAGAGCGTCTTCCTCGGACGGTTCGTCGGCCCGGTGCGCGGGGTCATTCCGGCGGTGGCGGGGATGTTGGCGATGCCGCCGGGGCGGTTCATGGCGGTCAACTTCATCTCCGCCCTGGCGTGGGCCCCGGCCTATCTGTTTCCGGGCGTGGTCTTCGGGGCGTCTTTGGCACTGGCCGCCTCTGTGACCGCCCGTTTGGTCGCGTTGCTGTTATTGCTCCTGGTGATCGGGTGGGGTGGGGCGTGGGCACTACGTTACCTTCTGGCCCCCCCGTTACGCCGGTTCGGTGCCTACTGGGCATGGCGTACCCGCCAATGGGGCCGGGTCCACCCGTTGGCCGCCCGGGCCCTCTTTGCTCCGCGCCAAGCGTTACGGGCGTTGGGCCATGAGGTGGGGCGGTACTGGTGGGTGGCGGTGGTCTTGTTGGCGGCACTCATCGCGCGCCAAGCCCTGCTGGGTGGCCCCAGCCTCCCCGATGAGGCGCTCCTGGGACTGATCCAGGCGCGGTTGGAGGTGGAGACGCGCGCCTTCTTCGTTTTGTCGGCGTTGCTCTTGGATCCCGTGGCATGGGTTCCCGCGTGGCTGGCCGGGGTGGCGTGGACCGCCTACAAGGGGCGGTACCGGGTGGCGTGGGTGCTGTTGGTGGCGGTCCCCGGCGCGGCGGGGGCGGCGGTGGTCATCGCCCTGGCCGCCGGGAGCTACGGTCATGTGCCCCTTTACGGCGGGGCGCCGCTGATGCGCTTCCCGTCGCCGTCGGTGGCGGCCTTCGCCACCATGGCGCTGGCCGCCGGGGTCTTTGCCACGGCCGGTTACGGGCGTATGCGCCGTCCGATGCTGGCCCTCGGCGTGATCTTGTTGACGATGGTGGCCCTGGCCGCCGTGGTGGTGGGGCGCGTCTGGTTGATGGACGCGGTGGGCGGCGTGCTGGTGGGTGTGGTGGCCGCCGGGTTGGTGGTCTTTGCCCGCAGCGCCAGTGTGGTTCGTCCGCCGGAGCAGTTCCTGCCGGTGCTCCTGGTGGGGGTGCTGGCGGTGGTGGTGGTGGTCAAGGGAGTGGCCGTCTACCCGGAGGCGCGGATCGGCTTCGTCGAAGACGCGCGGCAGCCGGTCCTCACCGTGGACGAGTGGTTGGACGTGGACCCGTTCCACCCGTTGGGCCGTGAATTGCGCTGGTTCGACGGCGGGCGGCGGGTGGTGGATGTGCAGTGGTTGATCCAGCACGGTTCCATGGAGGCGCGGTTGGATGCCGGGGGATGGGTGGAGACGGATCGCCGGTTGGAAGGTGCATTGCGGTGGTTTCAGGCGCCGCCGGATCTCCAGGCATTGGTGCCGCCGCCGCGGTGGCATCGGGGCCGGTTGCCGGAGGTGATTCGGGTCTTGCCGTCGGATGGGGGGCTGGAACGGTGGGTGTTGCGAATGTGGTCGGCGCCGCTGGAGATTGGGGACCACCCGGGGCGGGTCTGGCTGGTGAGCGTGGAGCATGAGCGCATCCGTGCCGGCTGGCCGGTGGCCCGGGTGTCTTCGCGGCGGGGCGAGGCGGGGGAGTTGGATGTGGTGGTGGCGACTTTGACCGGGCCGGACGATCTCCAGTGGGTGGAGCCGGGGCAGCCGATCCGCATCCTTCCGGCAGTCCTTACCGATGGCTTAGTCGCTCCGCCCGGTCTCCCGTAGCGCCTGGGCGATAAGGGTGAGCCGTTCCCCCGGGGAGTCCAGTTCCAAGAGTTGTTGCCGCGCCTCATCGGGCATCAGCAGCAGTTCCGCCAGCCGGCCGCTGACCCATGCCGGGTCGTCCAGGTGGCGGGGGATGGTGGCGTAGGGGCCGTCCACGCGGTCGAGGATGCGGCCCAGCAGGTCGCCCAACTCGGCCACCAGTTCGGCCAGTTCGGCCGGTTCGGGGGCGGACCGGTCGGCGTCGGTGACCGTCTCCGGCAGCCACTCCACCCGCGCCCGTTGGGCCGCGCCGGGCGGGACCCACCGCTCCAGGATCAGGAAGCGCCGAACGCCCTCCACGGTGATGCCGAACAGACCGTCCCGTCGCTGCTCCCAGTCGATGATCCGGACCTCGGTACCCACGTCGTGCGGGACGGCGTCGGCGTCCACCTCGGTACCCCGGCGGATCAGGCAGGTGCCGAAGCCCCGGTCTTCCCGCAGACAGGCGGTGATCAGATCGAGATAGCGCCGCTCGAAGATGCGCAGATTGAGCCTTCCGCCGGGGAAGAGCACGGTGCCCAGGGGGAAGATGGCCAGTTCGGTGGTGTGATCTTCGCTCATGGCGCCCCCCAGCGTGGCACCAGCTGGTGGGGTACGTCCAGGTGGTCGAGTACCCGCGCCACCACGAAGTCCACCAGGTCGCTTACCGATTGAGGCCGGTGGTAGAAGCCGGGGGCCGCCGGCAGGACCACCACGCCGTGGCGGCTCAATGCCAGCATGTGCTCCAGGTGGATCGAGGAGAGCGGCGTCTCCCGGGGGACCACCACCAGCCGCCCCCGCTCTTTGAGCACCACGTCGGCGGCCCGCTCGATCAGGTTGTTGGAGTGGCCCCCGGCGATGGCCGCCAGGGTGCCGGTGGTGCAGGGGCAAACGGCCATCCGCCGGGGCGCGCCCGACCCGGAGGCCAGGGGCGAGGTCCACTGCTGGTCGTTGTAGACCCGTAGCGTGTCGGGGTCGATCTCCAGCGTGGCGGCGAGGACCTTGGCCAACTCGGACGTCCGTCGCGGCAGGGCGATCTCGTCTTCCAGCCCCGCTACGACCCGGGCGGCCTCGGAAACCAGCACGTGGACCGTCTCCCCGGCGCCGGCCAGACATTGGATCAGGCGCAACCCGTAGGTGATGCCCGAGGCCCCGGTGAGCGCCACGGAGACCCCGGTCACCGGGCCGTCTCCGCGAGGCGGTCCAAGAGCTTCTGATGGATGCCGTCGAAGCCGCCGTTGCTCATGACGACGATGCGATCACCCGGGCGTGCCGCCGCTCCGGCGGCCGCGACGATCTCCGCCGTCTGCCCGAAGACCGCCGCACGCTCGCCCAGAGGACGCAGGGCGTCGGCCACCGACCAGCCGCCGTCGGTCTCCAAGGCGAAGACCAGATCGGCCTCCTGCAGCGCCTCCGCCAGCCGGTCGTGGTGGACACCCAGGCGCATGGTGTTGGAGCGGGGCTCGAGGATCGCCAGCAGCCGCCCCGGCGCCTCGCGCAGTGCCTCCAGGGTCGCCGCCACGGCGGTGGGGTGGTGGGCGAAGTCGTCCAACACGGTTACCCCGCCCGCCTCCCCGCGCCGCTCCAGGCGGCGGCGGACACCGGGGAAAGCGGCGATGGCCGCCAGCGCGGCGACCGGGTCGGCCCCCACGGCGGCGGCCGCGGCC
>SKYL01000080.1 GCA_007127935.1 Halorhodospira sp.
CAGAGCCAGAGCCAGAGCCAGAGCCAGAGCCAGAGCCAGAGCCAGAGCCAGAGCCAGAGCCAGAGCCAGAGCCAGAGCCAGAGCCCGTGCGGGTTCTCGTGGTGGACGACTCCCGCACCTTGAGCAAGATCGCCGGGCGCCTGCTGGCCTCCGAGGGGCTGGAGTCCGTGACCGCCGCCGATCCCGGATCTGCCCTCCGCCGCCTGACGTCGCAGTCACCTGCGGTGATCGTGGTCGACCTGGAACTGCCGGGCATCGACACCATCGATCTGGCCCGCCGCCTCCACGAGGCGGCGCCCGACACGCCGCTGGTGGCCGTCTCCACCGTGGAGGACGACCGCCACCGGCTGGAGGAGTCCGGGGTGGCGGTGGCCGGTATGGTGACCGACCGCTACGACTACACCCAACTGGTGCCGGCGGTATGGAATGCCGTTGTCGGGAGCCGCCAGTCCTGACGCAAGCAGCCGGGTTTGCGCCTGCCCTGATGGGGCGGCCCCGTTCAGATCTCTCCCGCCGCGCCCCCCAGCAGCGCCAACGCCACCACCGCGGCGGTCTCGGTGCGCAGAATCCGCGGTCCCGCCGCCACCGGCGTGCAGCCGTGCGCCTGGGCGGCGGCGATCTCCGTCTCACTCCAGCCGCCCTCCGGCCCGACCAAGAGCGCCGTGGGTGAGACCGGGCGCACCGCGCCGAGGCGCTGTTCACCGCCGGGGGCCAGGATGAGCCGGGTGGCGCACGGCGCCAGCGCGGGCCAGACCCGGTCCAGGGGAAGCGGCACGGCCACCTCCGGGACGGTGTTCCTGCCGCACTGTTCGCAGGCGCTGACGGCGACGGCCTGCCAGTGGCGTCGCCGGCGTTCTGCCCGTTCGGCATCGTTTAGCCGGACCACGGTCCGTTCGGAGAGGACCGGTACGATGTGGGTGACGCCCAGTTCGGTGGCCTTTTCCACCGCCGTGTCCATGCGGTCTCCCTTGCCCACGGCTTGAAAGAGATGCACGGCCAGCGCGGCTTCCCGTTCCACCGGGTGGTGGGGGCCGACATGCACGGTGACCCGGCGGCGCTCCACCGCGGTCACCTCGCCGGCGTACTCCCCGCCGCTGCCGTCGAAGAGGGTTACGGGGCGCCCGGCGGTCAGGCGCAGGGCCCGGGCGTGGGCCGCCGCCGCCGGGGCGAGCTCAATGCGGGTGTCTGCCGAGAGCGGCCCGGGGATGTGGAGTCGCGGATGCATGGTCTATAGAAGGGAAGTACACTTGCCCGCCCTGAAAACAGCGAAACTGAGGAGATCAACCGGTTATGAACCTGGATCGTATCAACTCCGGCGAGGATGTGCCCAACGACTTCAATGTGATCATCGAGGTTCCGTCGCACAGCGACCCGGTGAAGTACGAGATGGACAAGGAGACCGGGGCGATGTTCGTCGACCGCTTCATGAGCACCGCCATGCACTACCCTTACAACTATGGGTACATCCCCCACACGCTGTCGCCGGACGGAGATCCGGTCGACGTCATGGTCATTACACCGGTGCCGCTGATCACCGGGTCGGTGGTGCGCTGCCGTCCCATCGGTGTGCTGAAGATGACTGACGAGGCCGGCGATGACGCCAAGGTGCTGGCCGTCCCCATCGACAAGGTCTGCTCGTTCTACAGCAAGATCCACGACTTCCGTGATCTCCACGACAAGGAATTGCAGCAACTCGCCCACTTCTTCGAGCACTACAAGGATCTGGATGAGGGCAAGTGGGTCCGGGTCGCCGGCTGGGGCGGTGTCGACGAGGCCAAGCAGGAGATCCTGGGCGGCGTGAAGATGTACGCCGAGGCCGAGGAGAAGCCCAATTTCTGAACGGGGGGTTTATGGCTCTTCGAGTTTCCCGAAAGGAGAGAGACCGGTATGACCGCAAAAGAGAAGCCGTGGCGCCGGCCAATGCCGGACGACCAGTTCGCGCGGATGCGTGAGATCTTGGCGGCGCCGAGCCCCATCGGCCTGGAAGGGGCGATGACCTACGGCGTGTTGAAGCCGTACTTCGAGTCGTTCGCCCCCAAGGGGTGGGCGGTCCACCAGTTCCAGGGCCACGCCGGCATCGTCCTCGACACCCATCCCGGGGACGACGAGCGGTTCAAGGCGATGGTGGTGGGCCACGCCGACAAGATCCGCATGCAGGTCCGCCATATCGGGGAGGACGGCAAGGTCTGGGTCGACAGCGACTCTTTCCTGCCGATGACCCTGGTCGGTCACGAGGTGGTGATCTTCAGCGAGGACCCCGAGGTGCCCGGCAGCTATCGCCGGCTGGAGGGTGGCACCGTGGAGGCCCTGGGGGCGATCCACTTCGCCGAGCAGCCCCTGCGCACGGGCGAGAAGGGGATCAAAAAGGAACAGCTTTACGTGGAACTCCAGATCCACGGAAAGAACAAGAAGAAGCAGGTGGAAAAACTGGGCGTGCGCCCCGGTGATTCCATCATCCTGAACCGGCCCATCCGCCGTGGTTTCGGCCCCGACACCTTCTACGGCGCCTACCTCGACAACGGCCTCGGCTGCTTCACCGCCGCCGAGGCGGCGCGGATCATCGCCGAGGCCGGCGGCCCCGACAACGTGCGCATGCTCTTCGCCATCGCCACCTACGAGGAGATCGGCCGCTTCGGCAGCCGCGTGTTGGCCGGGGAACTGCGCCCCGACGCCATCATCGCCGTCGACGTCAACCACGACTACGTGGCCGCACCGGGGGTCGGCGACAAGCGGTTCAGCCCGCTGGAGATGGGGCAGGGCTTCACCGTGACCACCGGGTCGGTGGCCAGCGAGCAACTCAACAGCCTGTTCCAGCAGGTCGCCCGGGAGCGGGATATCCCGTGCCAGCGCGACGTTCGCGGCGCCGACACCGGCACCGACGGCATGGCCGGCGTGCTGGCGGCGGTGGACTGCGTCGCCGCGTCGGTGGGCTTCCCGATCCGCAACATGCACACCATCTCCGAGGCCGGCCATACCGGAGACGTCCTCGCCGCGATCCACGCCGTGGCCGCCACGCTGCAGGCCCTGGACGCCCGGGACGACGGTCGTGGCTCGCTGCGGAACCACTTCCGCGACCACCACCCGCGCCTCGACCAGGCCGCCCCGCTGGCGCACCAAGGCGGATCGGAGGAGAAGAAAAAGAAGTAGCGACCGCATCGCAATGACGGGGGGCGTTAACTGGAGGGTGTTTCATTAAGCTGTAACAATCTTGCGGTCTAATCGCGGGCGTCAGGTCACCGGAAGGGGTTTATGGCTACGACGGTGCTGCTGGTCGAAGACGACGCCGCCATTCGCGAGATGCTCCGCCCGCCGCTGCGCAAGGCCGGTTTCGACGTGGTCGAAGCGGCCGATGTGCAGGAGGCGCGGCGGGCCGTTCTGGAGCATCCCCCCGACCTCATCCTGCTCGACTGGATGCTCCCCGATGTCAGCGGCATCGACTGGGCGCGGTCCCTGAAACGGGAGCCGCTGACCAAGGAGATCCCGGTGATCATGCTCACCGCCCGCGGCGAGGAGGAGGACCGGGTCAAGGGGCTCGACGCCGGCGCCGACGACTACGTCACCAAGCCGTTCTCGCCGCGCGAGCTGGTGGCGCGGATGAAGGCGGTGCTCCGCCGCACCGCCCCCCACGCCGGCGATGAGGCGGTGGAGACGGCGGGCCTGCGCATCGACCCGGTGAGCCACCGGGTCACCGGAAACGGCCAACCGATCAAGATCGGCCCCACCGAGTACAACCTGCTGCTCTTCCTGATGACCCACCCCGACCGGGTCTTCACCCGGGGGCAGTTGCTCGACCACGTATGGGGCACCAACGTCTATGTCGAGGAGCGGACCGTGGACGTGCATATCCGCCGTCTCCGCAAGACGCTGGAACCCACCGGCCACGAGTATCTGGTGCAGACCGTGCGCGGAGCCGGATACCGCTTCTCCGCAGAGCCGTAACGGCCGGGACAGGGAGGTCGTGTGCCGCCTTTGAACCCCTGGCCCCGTCTGCTGCGCCGCTACGCCGCCCTGGCGGTGCCGGTGGTGCTGGCCGGCTGGTTCACCGGTCGGCTCCTGGAGTGGGTGCTGGCGGCGGTGCTGGCCGCGACGCTTTGGCACCTTTACAACCTGGCGCGGATGGAGCGCTGGCTGCGCCTGGAACGCAAGCTCGACCCGCCGCTTTCCCGCGGCCTGTGGGGCGAGGTCTTCGATGGCCTCTACCGTCAACGTAAGCGCCAGCGGGCGCGCCAGAAGAAGCTGCGCCAACTGCTGCGCCGCTACCGCGACTCGGCGAAGGCGATGCCCGACGCCACGGTGGTGCTCCGCCGGAACTACCGTGTGGAGTGGTGGAACGATGCCGCCAGTGCCCTCCTGGGTCTGAACTGGCCGGCGGACGAGGGGCAGCGGATCACCAACATCTACCGCCACCCGGAGTTCGTCGCGTTCATGGAGCGGCCGGAACGCAGCCACGGCACCGCCGTCCTGCCGTCGCCGGTGAACGAGCACCTGCACTTGGAGATCCGGCTGGTCCCCTACGGGGAGAAGCAGTACCTGCTCTTGGCGCGGGACGTGACCCACCTGGTGCACCTGGAGACCATGCGCCGGGACTTCGTCGCCAATGTCTCCCATGAGTTACGTACCCCACTGACCGTCATCTACGGCGTCTCCGAGACTTTGGAAGATGAACTGGGGGACCACCCGGAACTGACCGACTCGGTCCGCCTGTTGCGGGAGCAGGCCCAGCGGATGAAGCTGCTGGTGGAAGACCTGCTCCTGCTCTCCCGGCTGGAGAAGGCGGCCGAACCGGACTTCGACGAGCCGGTGGAGGTGGTCCGTCTGCTGGAGCAGTTGGTGGAAGAGGGCGGCGTGCTCTCCGGGGAGGCGGGCCACGCGCTCTCCCTGGAGGCCGAGCCGGGGTGGCTTCTCGCCGGCAACGAGGGGGAGTTGCGCAGCGCCTTCGCCAATCTGATCGGCAACGCCGTCAAGTACACCCCGCCGGGGGGGCGCATTGCCGTGCGTTGGCGGGTCGACCCGGCGGGCGGCCACTTCGAGGTGGCCGACAACGGCCCGGGGATCGCCGGCCACCACCTGCCCCGGCTCACCGAGCGCTTCTACCGGGTCGACGACGGCCGCACCGCCGGGCGGGGCGGCACCGGGCTCGGTCTGGCCATCGTGAAGCACGTCATGGTTCGCCACGGGGGGGAGTTGGTGATCCAGAGCGCGTTGGAGCGCGGCAGCACCTTCCGCTGCCGTTTCCCGCGGGAGCGGTTGCTCCCCGCTGTCACCGATCCGTCACGGAACCATCAACACGGTGTAAGCGGCCCCCCCGATACTTGCCGCCAAGGACCCGCCGAGACCGGTGGTCCTCCAACCGCAAGCCACTGATGGAGTCTTTATCCATGTTCATGCGACAACAGATCATCGGCCTGACCGCCGCCGGCGCCCTTGCCCTCGGCGGAGTGTTGGGCGCCGCCGAGGTCGACCCGAACCTGAAGCCCTACGAGCGGGTCAGCGGCATCTCCGGCAACCTGACCAGCATCGGCTCCGACACCCTCAACAACCTGATGGCGCTGTGGGCCGAGGAGTTCCAGGGCTTCTACCCTAACGTCAACATCCAGATCCAGGGGGCCGGCACCTCCACGGCGCCGCCGGCGCTGGTGGAAGGCACCGCCAACTTCGGCCCGATGAGCCGGATGCCGCGGGACAGCGAACAGGCCGCCTTCGAGCAGCGCCACGGCTACCCGATGACCATGGTGCCGGTGGCCATCGACACCATCGCGGTCTTCGTCAACCGCGACAACCCGATCGAGGGGCTGACCATCGCCCAGGTGGACGCGATCTTCTCCGCCACGCGGCGGTGCGGTTACCACGAGGACGTCACCCGTTGGGGCCAGGTGGGGCTGACCGGGGGATGGGCCAACCGCGACTTCACCCTCTACAGCCGCAACGCCGTCTCCGGCACCTACGGCTTCTTCCGCCAGCACGCGCTGTGCGACGGCGACTTCAGGGACACCATCAATGAGCAGCCCGGTTCCGC
>SKYL01000204.1 GCA_007127935.1 Halorhodospira sp.
CTCGCCAACGACGGGTTCCTCCGCAAGGCGGGCGAAGAGGTCATCGCGCACGAGCGTGCGAAGCGCGAAGAGCTCGCCGACAAGGCGGAGAAGCTCGACGGCTATATCCGGGATCTGCAAAGGTAGCAGGTGATGCGCGGCTCGACGGCGACTTCTCAGCGGGCGCGCTTCGCCCTATACTTCTTGCGCCATGATGAGCGTTGATTTCTCGACTCGTTCATATACGCCTGCGTCCGCACGCCTCGCTATTGCGGCGATCGCGTTCCTCTTCGCGCTCGGCGGCGCGGCTGCAGCATTCGCCGGCAACGATCGCACCTACTTCTCGCCCGACTCGGAGATCTACGATCACCTGCGAGCGGTTCGGCTCGAGTCCGGCCTTTCGATTCCGTGGAGCTCGCGTAGTCTCACTGCCGGTGACGTCCGCCGGCTGCTCGAGCCGGTCAATTACGGAGTGCTCTCGGCGGCGGGACGGCGTGCGGTCGAGCGGATAGAAGAGATGCTCGAACGCCGGCCGATCTACCGCAGCGACCGCGAGTGGTTCGCCTTCGATCTGCGGCCGCAGATCGGCCTCGAAGCGTATCTCGGAACCGCCGAACGCGCCGATGGGTGGCCCGATTCGGATCAGTGGCCCGACGCCGGCGACGGAACTCCCGAAGGCGGCGACGGAACGAATGTCGGCGACTGGCTCTACGAGTTCAGCGAGCGCACGCCGCTCCTTTCGATGCCGCTGGAGGCGTGGCTCGGGCGGACGCTCTACGCCCGCGCCGAGCTCGACCTGCAGCCGGAGTACTTCGTCGCGCTCGACCCGGAGAAGCGACTGAACGTGCCGATGGGGCTCGACGAGATTGACTACATCTTCCCGACGACCTCATATGCGCTGATCGGCGGCGACCACTGGTTCGCGCAGCTCGGGCGCGACCAGTTGCGGTGGGGCAGCGGGCGCACCGGTACGATGGTCCTCTCCGACGCCCCCGACTACTACGACTTCCTGCGCTTCGGGATCGGAGTCAAGCACTTCCGCTACACCAGTCTCGTTGTCGATCACGAACCGTGGTTCGATGACGACTTCGGCGAGTGGGAAGAGCTCAGCGGCGATAGTTTCGAGCAGCGCATCGCCGATAGTCACGAGCGCGACCTCGCCAAGACGATGTACATGCATCGCTTCGAGTTCGACATCGCCTCGCGGCTGCAGCTTGCGGTGGTCGAAGGGATGATGTACGGCGAGCGCCGCGGCGAGCTGCGCTTCTGGAACCCGCTTTCGATGCTCCACAACTTCTTCGAGCTCGAGTACGGTTCGGCATACCTCGGACTGGAGGCGAACTGGAACCCGTGGCGTTTCATGAATCTGTACGGTGAGTTCGGAATGACGCAGATCGGTACCCAGTTCAAGGGCGAGGAGATTCCGGCATCGCTCGGAGGGATGTTCGGCGTCGAGGGCGTGCTGCCCGCCGCGGAAGGGTATTTCACAGGATTTGCCGAATACGCCCGGACCAATCCGTGGTACGGAATCCGCGAGCACCCGCTGCGGACGTGGCATTCCCGCCGGCGGGTCATCTCCAACTATCTCTCCTCGCAGAATATCTCCGCGCGCCGGATCGTCACCCAGCCGACCGGGTACGCCTGGGGGCCGGACAGCTCGGTCTTCGGCGGAGGACTCGGCTATTCGGTTCCCGGTCGCTATTCGGTGGAGCTTGCGCTGACATTGGTCGCCCGCGGAGAAAACCGGATCGACTCGCCGTACGAAGAAAGCATGGAAGCCGCCGAGCTGCGTACGCCGTCGGGGGAGGTCGAACGACGAATCGGGGTCGACCTGGGAGCTTCCTGGACTCCGTTTCGCGACCGGCACGGGGTCGCCGGAGGCCTCGAGCTCGGCATGAATGCCGCCGTCGTTGCCATCGACTCGTATCTCAACATTCCGGGTAACGATGTATTCGAGATGCAGTTCTCACCCTCGATCGTGTTACGCTTCTGAGAGCCTATGACTGTACTGTTCTGGATTGTCCTGTTGTCGGCGATTGCGATCGTCTCTATTCATGTAGCAGTAGCGCTGGGAACGCTGCGGTCGCTTCTCATCGAGCGGCATATGATTGCCGTCGAAGCGGAGATCGAACCGGGGCGTACGAGTGTGATCGTCCCGGCGCGAGACGAAGAGGAGTTGCTGCCGCGGCTTCTGCATTGCCTCGAGCGTCAGAACACGAATCGCTTCGAGATTGTGCTCGTTAACGACCGCTCGGATGATCGGACACCGGAGATCATGCACGAGTTCGCCGACCGTCACCGCGGCCGGGTCAGTGTGGTCACCCTGGTGGAAGACCCTCCCGCAGGCAATCCGAAGCAGCGGGCGCTCGCCGAAGGTGTCAAAGCGGCGACCGGTGACGTGCTCCTGTTGACAGACGCCGATTGCTGGCTCCCGGTCGACTGGGTGCGCACGATGAGCCGCCCGTTCCGCAGCCACGATGTCGGCATTGTTTTCGGCCCCGTGATTCCCGGCGTTAAGGGGCTCGACCGGCGGGCGCAACTCATGGACTGGTACCAGGGCTTCGACCAGCTGTTCCGATACCAGTACACCGCGGGAGCGGCCGGCCTCGGCACGCCGGCCGGCGGGTACGGCAACAATCTCGCCGTGCGCCGTGCCGCCCTCGAGGATGCCGGCGGGTTCGAGGGGTTGCGCTACTCGCAGACCGAAGATGCCCAGCTCATCAGCCAGGTTCGCGACAGCGGCCGATGGGCGATCGTGTCGGTGCGCAGCAGGGGAGCGCGCGTAGTTCCGGCGCCGGGCACCAACCTGAGAACTCTGCTGAAACAGAGCATCCGCTGGAGCATGGGTGGTCTCTTTGCTCCGGATATGAAGACCCGGATCAGTTACGGGGTGGTTATGCTCTACCTGACTATAAGTATTCTGCTACTTCCGTTTTCCGGACTGGAGGCGTCACTCGCCATTCCTGCCGCCGGCAGCTTTGTGAGTATGATGATGCTCGGTCTCATCGCCGGGGCCATAAATCGGCCCGGCGCGTGGTACTGGAGCACTCTCCTGCCGAACATATTAATCTCGATGGTCGCATATTCGCTCGTGACGCTCCTGACCCTCGCGCGCGTTCCGGTCACCTGGAAGGGGCAACGCTTACCATCGCCGTAGGAAGCGGGCGGCGCCGCGGCGCACTTGATACGCCGGCGCTCAGCCGGCGACGAGCTCCTTCGCCATCTTGCACACTACCGTGTACGCCGGGTCGAAGACGTTGGCTACCTCGTAGCGCACCGCCTGCCCCATGAGAACCTGGGCGCCCGTCTCGTCGAAGCCGTATTCTTCCCGCAGGAGACGCAGCATCTCGGTGGTCGCGTGCTGCAGCGCCTGATCGAGCGGGCGCGCGTTCCCGACCGTGAAGATATCAAGCTCATTCTCACCTCCCGGCCAGCGCGGGCCGGCGCCCTTCTTGAGGCGGACGCGAAAGCGCACATCGAACGAGATCTCGACCCCCGTTCCGACAATCTCCCCGTCGCCCTGCAGCGCATGTCCGTCGCCGATATGGAAGAGCGCACCCGGCACGAAGACCGGGAATACCGCGGATACACCGGCGATGAACCCGCGGTAGTCCATGTTTCCGCCGTACGCACCCGCGGTTGCCGTCGAATACGCCTGACCCGCGCCGGGAGCCACACCGAAACACCCGACCATCGGTGCGAGCGGCAGCGTCAGACCGGTCGCCGAGGTGCCGGGCGCCTCGACCATGGTCGCCGTACCGCCAAACGCGTCGATTTGCCAGCGCGAAATGCCGTCGCGGTCATCCGCCGGCAAACGGGCAACATACTCCGGATCGAGGACATTCGGCGCCACGGTAACCCGCGACCATCCGTACTCCCGGTTCGGCGTGAGCTCCTCCAGTTCGACGACGAGGGCGTCTCCCGGCTCCGCTCCGTCGACGTAAAACGGGCCGGTCATCGGATTTCCTCCCTCGGTCACCTGCGTCTCCGAAGCGTCCATGCCGTGCGCGTCGACCGTGGACGTGTTCACCGTATCGCCGTCGGCGATATGCAGTACCGGTTCGTGTTCTCCGATCGTGCGGTGGTAATGCGTCGGTGTGAAGTGATGTGTTGCCATCTCGAGCTCCTTAGGAGGAGTATACTGCGTTCGCTCGTACGGTTCGAGTCTGCTCCGGGACTCGCTGGCGGAGATCTATCGCGATCCTTCGGTCGATTACTCCGCGGCGAAACTGGATTCTGCTCAAAAGCACGATCAGCCGGTCGCAGGTCGCTCATCCTCCCACGTTTCGAGCATTGCCGCGAAGGTCTCGAATGCCGGCCTGGAGAATCCGTACGGTGTCTCGAAGTGCAACCCGATTGGGAAGCCGGTTTCCCGGGCACGATCGGTGACCCGTTTGAACAGATCGACAAGCGTGTGGCGCTTGCCGGCGAACGAGCGGGGAGCGAGCTGTTCGACGAAGTGCATTTCCGCGCGCGCGGCCTCGGTCTCGTCGCGGATCAGCCAGCGGATCAGGCCGGTGCGGCTTTCGGCCTTCGGTACGTAGGCGAACGACAGGAGGATCTCGGGGCGGTTTCCATCAACCCTCACCTCCGAAAGCAGCTCGGCGACGCGCTCGGAGAAGAGAAGCTGTGTCAGTGCAAAGGTCGCCCCGGCGCGCACTTTTGCCTCGAAGCGCGGCTTCTCCTCGTCTCTGGTGGGGATGAGGATAACGCCGCGATCCGGCATCTGCTCGTGAAAGGCGCCGAGGGCATCCATCGGGGAGAGGCCCGGGCCCTCACCATCCTGCATTGTCCGCGGCACGCCGACGAAGACCGCACGGCGAATCCCCGCCGCCGAAAGCGCGTCGATCCGTTCGCCGAGCGCGCGGCCGCTGTCGAAAGCGGTAACCTGCGTGACGATCGGCTCGAGGTCGAGCGTATCGCGAATGGCCGTGCACGTCGTGAGCGGGTCCAGGCGCTCGGCGAGCGCGACCGGCCGGTCGGACTCCTCGGAGATCATTCCCGGCACGAGCAGCGAGTTCACCCGGCGGTCGAGGCCGAACTCGCGCAGGAGATCGCGAGCCTTCGCCGCTTCCGCGCGCGCTGCTTCGGGGCCGCCGGCCATCGTCGGCGGGACGAACTCCAGGGCGATGGTAGTCATACGTTTCAATGTAATAAAAGTGTGCGCGGTTGAGAGTCGCTTCTTTGTCGGTCCGTTTGCGTTCTTTGACCCATCTTTCGAGAAGAGGTTCGCGGTTGGCCTCGATCACGCTCGGCTTCGAGCGGATCAAGGATGCATTCGCGGGAGCTGCGGCACGTGGTCGAAGTGCTCGTCACGAGTGAAAAGGACGAGCTCGTTCTGAAGGGCGAGGGCTGCAATCCAGATATCATTGGTCGGGATCGGCGTTCCTTGGGATCTCAGCTGACGAAAGAGTTGAGCATAGTGATGGGTCGTATCGAGGTCCGGCAAAGCCACATGAACCCGACTTCGATGCAGGAATCGATGAAGCGTCTCCTCGTTTGGCCGGGAACGCGTACCCACTACAAAACCCGCTCGGAGTTCGGCGACCACGATCAGCGGGACATGTATCTCATATGCCTGACGGAACACATCGACCGCGACCGGATCGCCTTCGCAGAAATCGCGGTATCGGTTCGTGTCGATCAGAATCCTCATCTCCACAAATCCGGGTCGATACGGTCCTGTTCCTCGAGAGCTCGGTCGAACTCGGGATCGGCAACCCAGCTTCCCGCGAGATCATCGAGGTCATGATAGCTTGGGGCGTCCCCGCCGAGTCCCAGCCCGCGACGCAAAACCTCCAGCGCGACCTCGTTGAGACTCTTCCCGCGCCGCCGTGCCTCCTCTCGCAGCGTGCGATCTATCGATTCCGGTACGTTTCGAATCGTGTACTGTGCCATTGCCTGCATCCTGTGCAGGCAGTATAGGCAAGGTACGAAGGCGAGTCAACGGTTCACGGATAGATGCCGATCGCGGGCGCCGGTA
>SKYL01000015.1 GCA_007127935.1 Halorhodospira sp.
GCCAATTGCCCGGCGACGGCGGCCACGTCGGCGGTCCGCAGGCGGACCACCGTCAACGTGGCCATGCGGCCCTTCAGTTCAAAGGCGGCGCTCAACGCCCGGCTACCCGGCCAACAGGCCGTTGACCCGCTTGACGTAGGCCGCCGGGTCTTCCAACTGCCCGCCCTCGGCCAGCAACGATTGCTCGAACAGGGTCAGCGCCCAATCCTTGAACCGCTCCTCGGACTGCGCCTCCAGCCGCTCGATCACCGGGTGGTCGGGGTTGATCTCCAACGTCGGCCGCCCCGCCGGCAGGGCGTGGCCGGCGGCCTTCAACAACCGCTGCACGCCCATGCCGAAGTCGTACTCGCCGACCACCAGACACGCCGGGGAGTCCGTCAAACGGTGGCTGACGCGCACCTCGTCGACCCGCTCCTCCAGCGCCTCCTTCAATCGGCCGCACAGCCCCTCGAACGCCTTCTCTTTCTCCTCGTGGGCCTGCTTCTCCGACTCGTCGGCCAACTCATCCAGGTCGAGCCGCCCCTTGGCCACCGAGACCAACGTCTTGCCCTGGTACTCGTGGAGGTGGGTCACCAGCCACTCGTCCACCGGGTCGGGGAGCAGCAAGACCTCCACGCCGTGACGGCGGAAGACCTCCAGGTGGGGGCTGTTGCGCGCCGCGTTGAAGCTCTCGGCGGTGACGTAGTAGATCTTCTCATGGCCGTCCTTCATCCGGGCGATGTAGTCGTCCAGGGTGACGTCGGCCTCCTCCTTCTCCTCGTGGGTGGAGGAGAAGCGCAGCAGTTGGGCGATGCGCTCCTTGTTGGCGTGATCCTCCGCCACCCCCTCCTTGAAGACCCGGCCGAACGCCTTCCAGAAGGCGGCGTAATCCTCGGGCTCCTTCTTCGCCATGCGCTCCAGGCGGTCGAGGATACGCTTCACCGACGCCGCGCGGATGGTGTTGATCATCGGGTTGTGCTGCAGCATCTCCCGGGAGATGTTCAGCGGCAGGTCGTCGGAGTCGACCACCCCGCGCACGAAGCGCATGTAGCGCGGCATCAGGTGCTCGGTGTCCTCGGTGATGAAGACCCGGCGGACGTAGAGCTTCACGCCGTGGGCCGGCTTCTGGTCGTAGAGATCGAACGGCGGCCGCTTGGGGAGGTAGAGCAGCGAGACGTAGGACTGCCGCCCCTCCACCCGGTTGTGGAGCCAGGTCAACGGCTCTTCGAAGTCGTGGGCGACGTGTTTGTACAGCTCCTTGTAGTCGTCGTCGGAGACCTCGGACTTGGGCCGCATCCAGAGCGCCGAGGCGCGGTTGACCGCCTCCCACGCCTCAGCCGCATCCGGCTGCTCATCCTTCTCGCCGCTCTCCACCGGCATCTCGATGGGCACGGAGATGTGGTCGGAGTACTTGCGGACGATGGTGCGCAGCCGCAGCCCGTCGCAGAACTCCTCTTGCGCCTTGGGCAGGTGGAGGACCACCTCGGTGCCGCGCCGGGGGCGCCCTACGGTCTCCACGGTGTAGGCGCCTTTGCCGTCGGAACTCCAATGCACCCCGTACCGCGGGTCGACACCGGCCTTGCGGCTGAAGACCTCGACCCGGTCGGCGACGACGAAGGCGGAGTAGAAGCCGACGCCGAACTGGCCGATCAACTGGGCGTCTTTCTTTTGATCGCCGGTGAGCGCCTCCAAGAAGCGGCGGGTGCCGGAGTGGGCGATGGTGCCCAGGTTCTCCACCACGTCGTCGCGATCCATGCCGATGCCGTTGTCGGCCACGGTGATGGTCCGCGCCTTGGGATCGAAAGAGATGCGGATCTTGAGCTCGCCGTCGTCCTCGTAGAGCGCCTCATTCTTCAACGCCTCGAAGCGCAGCTTGTCGATGGCGTCGGAGGCGTTGGAGACGAGTTCGCGGAGAAAGACCTCCCGGTCGGAGTAGACCGAGTGGATCATGAGGTTCAGCAGTTGCTGGACCTCGGCTTGAAATTCGAGAGTCTCGGTGTCGCTGCCCGCGGCCATGGATATCCTCCCTCAGGTCTGGTGATCCACACCCCCAATGGGGATGGCGCGGCGTGGTTTCAAGGACGGGGCCTCCAGGGGGGCCTCCAGGCGGACGCCCTCCCGGGCCAACAACCACGCCTTGAAGGCGGGCCAGGGGCCGGTCGACTCGCCGGTGAAGCCGCCGAGCCCGGCGGCGGCCACCACCCGGTGGCACGGCACCGCCAGCGGTACCGGGTTGGCGCGGCAAGCCCCGCCCACCGCCCGGGGGGCGGTGCCCAACCGGGCCGCCAGATCGCCGTAGGTTACGGTCCGCCCGCACGGGACGGCTTGCAGGGCGGCCCGGACACGATGTTGGAACGGTGTCGCCGCCGGGGTCAGCGGCATATCCGACGGCCACGGCGTGGCCGGATCATCGAGCCAGGCGGTCAACCAACGGAAGGCCCGCACCGCCGCGCCGGAGGCGCCCGGCCGCAAGCCGGCGGGGGATCCGTCCTCCGGCGGACGGTCGAGCAACGCGATACGCCGGACGGCACCACCGCCGGTGGCCAACGCCACCCACCAGCGGCCCACCGGAAGCACCGCCTCCGGCTTCAAAACAGATCCGGCATCTCTTGCTTGCCGCCGGCATCGGTGATGGGGTCGCGGCGCGGATGGACCGGCAGCTCCCGCCCCTGGATGAAGTCGCCGGTGACCATGTCCTTGTAGCCGGAGCCCGGACCCACCATCGGATAGACGCCGGCGTCGGGGTCGATCATGACCTCCAGGAAGGCCGGCCCGTCGAACTCGACGAACCCCTTCAGCGCCTTCTCCAGGTCGGCCTTCTTGTCCACCCGGCGGGCGAACTCGAAGCCGTCGGCCTCGGCGGCCTTGATGAAGTCCTTGCGGTGCAAAGACTTATCGGAACCGGAGAAGCGGTCGCCGAAGAAGAGCTTCTGCCACTGGCGCACCATGCCGTCACCCACGTTGTTGAGCAGCAGCACCTTCACCGGCAGACCGTAGGTGGTCACCGTCTCCAGCTCGCCGAGGTTCATGCGCAGGCTGCCGTCGCCGTCCACGTCGATGACCAGCTTGTCGGGGCAGGCGAACTGCGCGCCGATGGCCGCCGGGAGGCCGAAGCCCATGGTCCCCATGCTGCCGGAGGTCAGCCAGTGGCGCGGCTGGTGGAAATCGAAGTACTGGGCCGCCCACATCTGGTGCTGGCCGACGCCGGTGGCGATGATGGCGTCGCCCCGGGTCAGTTGGTTCAGCGTCTCGATGACGGAGTACGGCTGGATCAACTCCGCGTCCCGGTCGTAGTTCATCGGGTGGCGCTCGCGCAGACCGCGCACGTGGTCCCGCCACGGCGCGTAGTCGCGGTTGAAGCCCATGGACTCGCCGTAGCGCAGCAACTGGCGGAGACTGCGGGCGGCCTCGCCGACGTGGGCCCAATCGACCCCCCGCACCTTGCCGATCTCGGCGGCGTCGATGTCGATATGGGCCACCTGCTCGGCCAACGGGGCGAACGCCTCCACCTTGCCGGCCACCCGGTCGTCGAAACGGGCGCCAACAGCAATCAGGAAGTCGCAGTCCTCCACCGCGTAGTTGGCGTAGGCGGTGCCGTGCATGCCCAACATGCCGAGGCAGAGATCGTCGGTGGTGTCGATGGCGCCGAGCCCCATCAGCGTGGTGACCACCGGGATGCCGAAGGCGTGGGCGAACTCGCGCAACTCCTCACTGGCGTCACCGCTGACCACGCCACCGCCGACGTAGAGCAGCGGCCGGCGGGAGCCCTCTAGCATCTCGAAGAAGGCCCGGCACTTGCGGTCCGAGAGCTTCGCCGCGCGCAACGACTCCATGCGCTGGCGGTAGCCCCGCACCTCCAACAGGCCCTCGCCCCGGAACTCGCCCATCCAGTTCTGGACGTTCTTCGGCAGGTCCACCACCACCGGGCCGGGGCGCCCCGAACGGGCCACCTCGAAGGCGGTACGGATGGTCGACTCGACCTTGGCCGGATCGGTGACCAAAAAGACGTGCTTGGCGCAGCCGCCCATGATGTTGACGATGGGCGCCTCCTGGAAGGCGTCGGTGCCCATGGCGTGGGTCGGCACCTGGCCGGTGATGGCCACCACCGGGATCGAGTCGGCCATGCAGTCGCGGATCGGCGTCACCGTGTTGGTGGCGCCGGGGCCGGAGGTGACCAGGAAGCAGCCGACCTTGCCGGTGGCGCGGGCGTAGCCCGCGGCCATGAAGCCGGCGCCCTGCTCATTGGCCGGGACGATCAGCCGCATGGCGTCGTCACTGTTCTTGCGGTCGCCGCGATGGCGCTCGTTGAAACGGAAGATGGCGTCGTAGGTGGGGAGAATGGCCCCGCCGCTATACCCGAATACCGTATCGACGCCCTCCTGCGCCAAGACCTCGATGACCATATCGGCGCCGCTCATGGTCTTGCCGGCCATGGGGTGGGTGGAGTTGGGAGATTCGGTTTGGGGATTGGCGGCTGCGGTTTCCATCTTCCTCACACTGGTAAGATTCTGCGAATCCTCCATAGTACTGAGGCCAATGGCGCCCCGGCAAGCGGATGGCCCCGCCGGGGCATCGATTACGAGCTGGCCGCCGCCGCCAGCCGGGGAAGGATCTCTCCCGCCGTCCCCCGCAGGCTCCAGTCGGCCACCGGCGTCAACGGCGTCGGTTCGATGTTGATCTCCACCACCGGCACCCCGCGCTCCAACGCCTCCAGGGGCAGGGAGGCGGCGGGCTGGACCAGCGACGAGGTGCCCACCGAAAGGAGAAAGTCCGCCTCCGCCACCGCCGCCAAGGCCGCCTCGTAGGCGCCGGCGGGCAGGGCCTCGCCGAACCAGACCACATCGGGCCTCAGCGGCCCGCCGCACGTCTGGCAACGGGGCGGCAGATCCACCCCCACCGCATCCGCCCCCTCCTCCACCGGATGGCGGGGATCGAGGCACCGGCTACGCAGGAGGCTGCCGTGGAGTTCAATGACGTCGCGGCTTCCGGCCCGCTGGTGCAGGCCGTCCACATTCTGGGTGACCACCGGGCACCCGTCGAGCCGCCGCTCCCACTCGGCCAATGCCCGATGCGCCGGATTGGGTGATGCCTCGGCCGCCATTGCCCGGCGGTGGGCGTACCACTCCCAGACCCGCGCCGGGTCGCGCTGAAACGCCTCCGGGGTTGCCAGCGATTCCGGATCGAACCGCTTCCAAAGTCCGCTGCTTGCATCCCTGAACGTTGGAATTCCACTCTCTGCCGAGACACCCGCCCCTGTCAGGACAACCACCCGGCGCACCCGCTTCAATATGCGCCCCAGATCCGGGTCGATCACCAATCGCGCCCCCAAGGGTTAATGATTCTTCCTTCCAAATGCAGTCTGATCCCGGCTATTTTCCGCGGCAAGCCCCATCCTGGTCTACCAGTGCCGATATAAGGAAATCCTGTACGCGGGAAGGGCCGCACCGGCAACACGGGGCTCCATCCGATGTGACAATCTTCTACAATGGCCCTCGCATTCGAACGAGCGCGCCCATGAGTGAAATCATCCTGATCAACGTCTCCGGCGAGGACCAACCCGGTCTGACCTCATCCCTGATGAGCATCCTCGCCGAATACGACATCGGCGTCCTCGACATTGGCCAGGCGATGATCCACGACACCCTCTCCCTGGGAATCTTGCTGGAGATCCCCGAAGAGGCGTACATCTCGCCGGTCCTCAAGGACGTGCTCTTCCACCTCCACGACAAGGGGATGCAGGTCCGTTTCACGCCGATCACCGAAGAGCGGTACGAGGCGTGGGTGCGCGGCGCCGGCAAACCGCGCTACATCATCACGTTGCTGGGACGCAGCATCAGCGCCCGGCAGGTGGCGCGCATCGCCGGGGTTATCAGCGCCCAGAGCCTGAATATCGAAGACATCATCCGCCTCTCTGGCCGCCGGCCGCTGCACACCGACGACAGCGCCTCCCGGGCGTGCATCGAGATCAAGGTCC
>SKYL01000225.1 GCA_007127935.1 Halorhodospira sp.
CATTTCCGTGGCGGTGGCCGCTGAATTCCGGGATGATGGCGGGATGGCCTTGAAGATCTGGGTGGATGCCGACGCCTGCCCCGTTGCGGTGCGGGAGATCCTCTTCCGCGCCGCCCAGCGGCGCGGTGTCGCGCTGACCCTGGTCGCCAATCAGCCGATCCGTGTCCCCCCTTCGCCGCATATCCGTTGCCTGCAGGTGGCGGCCGGCTTCGATGTGGCCGACCACGAGATCGTCCGCCGCCTGGAGCCCGGCGACCTGGTGATCACCGCCGATATTCCCCTGGCGGCCGAGGTCATCGAGGGCGGCGCCCACGCCCTCAGCCCCCGCGGCGAGCTCTATACCACGGAGAACATCGGCTCCCGCCTGAATATGCGCGATTTCATGGACACCATGCGCGCCAGCGGCATCGCCACCGGCGGCCCGCCGGCGCTCACCGCCAAGGACCGGCAGGCGTTCGCCAACCACCTCGATCGTCTGTTGACCCGGTTTAGCGGCCAGGGGTGAGCCGTTCAACCACCGGCGCCATCAGGTAGGCGGCGCCGTCGATGAGTTCGTAGCGTGTTTCCTGCGGCCAGGTGCGGTACTCGCCGTAGGTGTGGTAGCGGTCGTCCCGTTGCGGCATGGTCATGGCGCTCTTCTCCTGACTCCTTGGATGATAGGGGAATTTTACCAACATTACGGAAAGTATTGCCGGGGCGGGGGGTCGATACCGTAACGGCAGTACGAGTACGCTATGTGCCGCATCGGCGATCCGCCCACCCTTCAAATCGGAAAAACGCATGGCCCGGCAACATTACGGCACTACTTGGTGGGGCGCCCAGTGGCTCAACGCCCTGACCGAGATCGACTATGACAACCGCCTGCCGCGCGGCCGGACCTACGCCAACAAGGGCGCGGTGGAGGCGCTGGCGGTGGACGGCGGCACGGTGCGGGCGAAGGTCAAAGGCCGCCGCCGCGCCCCGTATCGTGTCACGCTCGCGGTGCCGCCGCTGACCGCCGGCGATGCCCGGCGGCTGGTGGATCGCGTCGCCGCCGATCCGGCGCTGATCGGCCGTCTGCTCAACCGTGAACTCGACCCGGCGGTGCTGGAGTGCGCCGAGGCGCTGGGCATTCACGTCTTTCCCCGCCACTGGCGGGATCTGCGGATGGAGTGCTCCTGCCCCGACTGGGCCGTGCCGTGCAAGCATCTGGCGGCGGTGATCTACACGCTGTCGCGGGAGATCGATGCCGACCCCTTTCGGGTCTTCGCCCTGCGTGGGGTCGATCTGGTGGCGGAGTTGGACGGCCGTGGGGTCGCCATCGGCGCCGTGGCCGATGGCGACCCGCTTCCTTTTGATGCGCAATTCTCCGGCGCCGCTGATTCTCCGGTCACCGAAGCGGTGGCGGAGCCGGAAGCCGTCTTCGACCCGGAGCGGCTCGGCGCCATCGACTTCTCCAACCTGCCCGGCGACCTGTTGGAGCCGCTGACCCGTGTCTTGCCGGAGCGTCCGGTCTTCGCCCCGGGGCGTGATCTGCGAAAGGAGTGGAGCCGGTGGATGGGCCGGGCCGCCCGTCACGCCGCCAAAGCGCTGGAGGCCGGGGGTGCCGCCCCACCCGCCGGCGAGACGGTCGCCCCGTTTCAAGCCGACGATCGCCCGCGGCTGATCTTCGATGCCGCCGGTGACGTGACCGTCGACGGGGCCGAGGCGGTTCGTGAGATTGCCGATCTGTTGGCCGTGTTGGAGACCGTCGGTCCGGACGACCTGCCCGACCTACAGCCGGAGGTGGTGGGGCTGTATGCGGCGCGTCTCGCCGCCCTCCACCTGCTGGCGGCGGGCGCGGCGGTGCCGTGGGTCTTCTCGCTGCCCAAGGGGGGTGCCGGCCTCTATTGGGTGCCGGCGGCATTGGACGCCGCCGTGGCGGGGGTCGTCGATGAGTTGGCCGGCGGCCTGCCGCCGGGGTTGGTCGCCTTTCAGCGGGGGCGCAAGCGCATACCGGCGGCGGCGCGCACCCAAGCGCGCATGGCGTGCGCCGCCTTCCTCGACCACTGGGTGCGGGAGTGGGGCGCCGGCACCGCGGCGCCGCAGTCCGGGGATCGGGTGGGCGCGCTCTTCTTCGGCGACGGTTCGGCGCGTTTCGACGGTCCCGGTGAGGCGGGCACCGCCGCCGCGATCGGCCACTGGCTGTCGCGGCTCCATCTCGGTGAGCGCGCCTATGCTCCGGTCCTGCGTCTGGGGGAGGACGATGGCGGCGGCTTCACCCTGTCCATCGATGTGGAGCCGCGCCGGGGTGCCGGGCCGGCGGTCGCATCGCGGCCGGTACCGCTGGCCGAGGTGCTTGGCGATGAACGGTGGGCCGATGCCCGTGCCGGTATCCTACAGACGGCCTCGCTTTTCATCGAGACCTACCCGCCCATTGCCGGCTACGTAGGCGCCGGCGCGGTGGAGCCCATCACCGTGCCCCCCGAGGCGTTGCCGGACCTGCTCTTCGAGGTCTTGCCGGTGGTGCGCATGCTCGGTGTGCGCGCGCTGCTGCCCAAGGGGATGGAGCGGCTGTTGCGGCCCCGTCCGTCGATGGAGGTGGCCGCAGCGGCACCGGACGCCGGCGGTGTATTGAGCGCGGGCGACCTCTTCCGTTTCGACTGGCGGGTGGCGGTGGGCGACCACGTCTTGACGCCCGGCGAGTTCGAGGAATTGGTTGCGGGCGCCACCGGTGTGGTCCGTTTTCGCGGTGAGTACGTCTACCTCGACCCGGCCGAGATCGAACGGCTGCGCGGCCACCTGGATCGGCCGCCCAAAGTCTCCGGGGCGGAGGCGACCCGCATCGCCCTGGCCGGAGAGCATCGGGGCGCCCCGGTACGCCTGCTGGAGTCGGCCCGGCGGGTGATCGACGAGTTGACCGCGGCGCCGGAGGTGGCACCGCCCAACAGCCTGCGCGCCGAGCTGCGCCCCTATCAGCGGCGCGGCTTCCAGTGGCTATACCGCAACGTAAAGGCCGGGTTGGGCGGCCTGATCGCGGACGACATGGGCCTCGGCAAGACGCTGCAAGTCATCGCGGTGCTGCTCAAGCTCAAGGAGGAGGGTGAACTGGACGCGGCGAAGGCGCTGGTGGTGGTGCCGACCACGCTGCTCACTAACTGGAGCAAAGAGATCGAGCGCTTCGCCCCGGCGCTTTCGGTCGACGTTTACCACGGCCCCGCACGTGTGCTGGAGCGGCGCGACCGCCCGGACGTATTGCTCACCACGTACGGCGTCGTCCGTAGTGATGCCCGCGCCGTGAAGGTACTCCCATGGCGGGTGGCGGTGGTCGATGAGGCGCAGAACATAAAAAATCCGGCGGCGGCCCAGGCGAAGGCGGTCCGATCCATCGAAGCCGGCGCTCGCATCGCCATGAGCGGCACGCCGGTGGAGAATCGGCTCTCCGAGTACTGGAGCGTGATGGACTTCGTCAACCGTGGTTATCTGGGCAGCGCCAAGCGTTTCCAGGAAGAGTTCGGCGTGCCCATCCAGGTCCATCACGACCGCCACGCCGCCGAACGCTTCCGCCGGGTCACCGCGCCGTTCCTGATCCGCCGATTGAAGACCGACCGCGCCATCATCACCGACCTGCCGGAGAAGATCGAACAAGACCGGTATTGCGAGCTGACCCCGTCACAGACCGCTGTCTACGAATCGGTGGTGCGCGAGGGGCTGCGGGTGATCGAGGGCGAGTCCGCTGCCTTCCGCCGCCAGGGGCTGGTGCTGCAGATGATCTTGGCGCTCAAACAGATCTGCAACCATCCGGCCCACTATCTCAAACAGGGTGAAACCGGTCCTGCCGAGTCGGGTAAGGCGCAGCACCTTCTCGATCTGCTGGACGATATTGTCGATCGCCACGAGAAGGTGTTGGTCTTCACCCAGTTCCGTGAGATGGGCGACCTGCTGTCCGGGTGGCTGGAGGCGCGCTACGGCCGTGCGCCGTCGTTTCTCCACGGTGGGGTCGGCCGCAAGGCGCGGGACGCGATGGTGGAGCGCTTCCAGAACGATCGCACCGAGCGCATCTTTCTGCTTTCCCTGAAGGCCGGCGGCACCGGGCTCAACCTCACCGCCGCCTCCCACGTTATCCACTACGACCTGTGGTGGAACCCGGCGGTGGAGGCCCAGGCCACCGACCGCGCCTACCGTATCGGTCAGTCGCGCAAAGTCCAGGTCCACCGACTGATCACCCGCGCCACCTTCGAAGAGAAGATCAATGAGATGATCCGCTCCAAGCGGGAGTTGGCGGAGTTGGTGGTGGGCGCCGGCGAGCGCTGGATCGGGAATCTGAGCGACGCCGATCTACGGGAGTTGGTGGCGCTGGAGCCTCCCTAAGCGCTCCGGTATCCTTGCGCCCATGGACGAACACTACCAACCCGGCCCGATCGAAACCGCGGCGCAAGCGTACTGGGAGCGGCACGACACCTTCGCCGCCGATGAGCAGAGCGACCGCCCCAAGTACTACTGCCTCTCGATGTTCCCCTACCCCAGCGGGCGGCTCCACATGGGCCACGTGCGCAACTACACCATCGGCGACGTGGTGAGCCGCTACCAGCGGATGCGGGGCTATGAGGTGTTGCAGCCGATGGGGTGGGACGCCTTCGGCCTGCCGGCGGAGAACGCCGCCATCCAGCGCGGCGTCGCCCCCGCCAAGTGGACCCGCGAAAACATCGCCGCGATGCGGGAACAGCTCAAGGGGCTCGGCTTCGGCTACGACTGGTCGCGGGAGCTGGCCACCTGTGATCCGGAGTACTACCGCTGGGAGCAGTGGCTCTTCACCCGGCTCTATCGCAAGGGGTTGATCTACCGCGCCACGGCCACGGTGAACTGGGACCCGGTCGATCAGACGGTGCTGGCCAACGAGCAGGTCATCGACGGCCGCGGCTGGCGCTCCGGGGCGCTGGTGGAGCGCCGCGAGATCCCCCAGTGGTTCCTGCGCATCACCGACTACGCCGACGAGCTGCTGGCCGAGCTGGATGCGTTGGCGGGGTGGCCCGAGCAGGTGCGCACCATGCAGCGCAATTGGATTGGCCGTTCCGAGGGGGTGGAGTTAACCTTCACCCTGGAGGGGAGCGGGGAGCGGCTCTCCGTCTTCACCACCCGGCCGGACACCCTCTACGGGGTCACCTACCTCGGTCTGGCGCCAGAGCACCCGTTGGCGGTGGCCTTGGCCGATTGCTCCGCCGAGATCGCCGCTCTGCTGGAGGAGGCCCGCGGCGGCGGCACCGCCGAGGCCCATCTGGCCACCCGCGAGAAGCGGGGCGCGCCCACCGGGCTCCACGCCATCCACCCCCTGACCGGCGAGCGGATTCCGGTGTGGGTGGCCAACTTCGTGCTCATGGAGTACGGCTCCGGGGCGGTGATGGCGGTGCCGGCCCACGATCAGCGCGACTGGGAGTTCGCCAATGCCTACGGCCTGCCGATCCGGCCGGTGGTGCATCCCGCCGGCGGGACGGCCGATGTCTCGGTGGGCGCCTACCCCGAGTACGGGGTGTTGCGGGACTCGGCGGAGTTCACCGGCATGACCTCAGAGGCGGCCTTCGACGCCATCGCCCGGCGCCTGGAGGCGGAGGGGTTGGGCCGCCGCCGGGTCCAGTACCGTCTGCGCGACTGGGGCGTCTCCCGCCAGCGCTACTGGGGCGCGCCGATCCCCATCATTCACTGCCCCCAATGCGGCCCGGTGCCGGTCCCCGAGGACGAGCTGCCGGTGGTGTTGCCGGAGGATGTGACCCTGGACGGCGCCGGCTCGCCGCTGCATACCATGCCCGAGTTTTACCAGGCCCGTTGCCCCGAGTGCGGCGCCGACGCCCGGCGGGAGACCGACACCTTCGACACCTTCATGGAGTCGTCGTGGTACTACGCCCGCTTCACCGCCCCCGACCGCCACGACGCGATGCTCGATGAGCGGGCCCGCCACTGGCTGCCGGTGGACCAGTACATCGGCGGCATC
>SKYL01000317.1 GCA_007127935.1 Halorhodospira sp.
AGCCAGAGCCCGAGCCCGAGCCGGAACCCGAGCCCGAGCCGGAGCCGGAACCCGAGCCGGAACCCGAGCCGGAGCCGGAGCCCGTACCCGAACCCGAACCGGAACCGGAACCGGAACCGGAACCGGAACCGGAACTCCCCGAGATCGAGGAGATCCCGATCCCGGACCTCCCGGAGGCCGACGAGTTTGTGGAGGCGCAGCCGGAAGAGGGGCCGGTGGGTGTCATGGCCGATGTCTCCGAGTCGTTCCTTGCCCGTATCCATGGGCAGCTTCAGCGGGAGCAGCGCTATCCGCGCGCCGCCCAGCGCCGCCGTCAGGAAGGCACGGTACGCCTTTGGTTCGTTATGGATCGCGATGGCCGGGTGGTGGAGTGGCGCATCGAGGAGAGTTCCGGAAATGGGCTTCTCGATGCCGAGGTGGAGCGGATGATCTCCGAGGTGGAACTGCCCCCCATCCCCACCGAAAAGCGGTTCGACCGCCTCCAATTGACGGTGCCGGTGGAGTTCCGGCTCCGCTGAACGGGATTACCGGAAGGCGAGATCCCGCAGGAAGAGGGCGATCTGTGGGAAGTAGACCAGCATCACCGTGGCGAACAGCAGGATCAGGATGAATGGCGGCGTCCCGCGAATGACCTCGAGATACGGCCGCCGGAAGACCGCCATGGCCGTGAAGAGGTCACAGCCGAAGGGCGGGGTGGCCGAGCCGATGGCCGCCTGGAGCACCACCACCACGCCCACCAGCACCGGATCGAGCCCGGTGGCCGCCACCAGCGGGGCCACCAGCGGGGTGACCACGAGGATCACCACCACCGGGTCGAGGAACATGCAGCCGATGAAGTAGATCACCGCGATGGCCAGCAGGGCCAACTCCGGGTTGTGGCCCACCGCCCCGATCAACGGTCCGATCAACTCCTGGGGGATCTGGGCGAAGGAGAGCGTGTAGGCGAGGGCTTGTCCCGACGCCACCAGGATGAAGACCACCGCGGTGATGACACCGGTGGAGCGGGCCACCTCCAGCAGATCCCGCAGCCCGAGACTCCGGTAGACCCCCAACTCGAGAATCGCTGCGTAGAGGACGGCCATGGCCGCCGCCTCGGTGGGGGTGAAGAGCCCCGCGTAGATACCGCCCACCACGATGACGGGAAACCCCAGCGGCAGCGCCGCCCGGCGCAATGCGATCCACCGCTGGGACCAAGAGGCGCGGGGCTCCGTGGGGATGGCGTGCCAGCGGCTGTAGACGTAGCACCAGACCGAGAAGAGCGTCACCACCATCAATCCGGGGCCGATGCCGGCGATAAACAACTCCCCCACCGACGCCCCGGCCACCACCCCGTAGACGATCATGCCGATGCTCGGCGGGATCAGCAGCGCCACGTCGCTGGCGTTGACGATCAGCGCCAGGGTGAACGGGTCGCGGTAACCGGCCTGGAGCAGCCGGGGGCGCAGCGGCGTCCCCATGGCCACCACCGTGGCCTGGGTCGAACCGGAGACGGCGCCGAAAAGCGCGCAACTCACCGCTGTGGTGATGGGCAGCCCGCCCCGGAGATGGCCGATGGTGGCGCTCACCAGGTCGAGCAGGCTGCGGGAGGTGCGCCCCCGGGTCATCAGATCGGCGGCCAGAATAAAGAGCGGCACCGCCGAGAGCACCACCGGGGTGATGCCGCTGATCATCTGCCGGATCAACGCCGCCGGCTCCAGGAACGGCAATTCGATGAAGAGCAGGGCCAGGGCGCCCACCAACAGCGGCACCTTCAACGGAAAGCCGAGCAGCAGGAGCACCACCATCAGGGCGACGACCAGGGCGATCATTCCGCCGGCTCCTCGTACCGTTCACGCTCGGTGAACGAGCGGTAGATCTCCCGGGAGGTAAGGTTTCGCCACGCCGTCAACAGGTACTGGATGCCGGCCAAGGCCAAACCGGCGGGGACCACCACGTAGACGATCCACCACGGGATGCGCAGGGCCGTGGTCACCCGCCCGCGGTCGTAGACCGACGCCACATACTCCACCGCGACCCAGGCCAGGTAGAGCATCAAGGCTGCCGTGACCAGCGAGACGGTGACCAGCCACGCCTTGCGCACGCCCCCCCGGACCTGGTCGTAAACGGCCGACATGGAGATGTGCCGCGCCCGGCGGACGGCGTAGGCCAAGCCGACAAAGGTGATCCAGATCATCAGGATCTCGGTCAACTCTACGACGCCCGGAAGCGTCGTGCCCAGGAGGTTGCGCGACAGGGTGTTCCCAATGGAGAGCAGCGCGAGGAAGAGTACCCCCGCGGCCAACAGCGCCGATTCCAGATGTTCCAGGGCACGGTCGCAACGGGTGAGGAACCGGGTGCCGAGTCTCGCAAAAGTAGGTCGCATCCCACCAACGGTAACCGATCGGGTCGGCCCCCGTCATGCAGCTCGATTTGGCGCTGTGCTATGGTTCCCGGCTAGGTTCCGGAGTGGGAGGAGGTGCGACGGTGAAGCGACGATTGGGTACGGTGGCGGTGGGCGCCGCGCTGGTGCTGGCGGCCTGCGGCGACGAGCCGCTGGAGGATGCGCCCCACCCCTGGCGGATTGCCTTGGAGGAGATCGAAGGCAGTATCCAACACGTCTACGCCCGCCGTTTCGCCGAGGAGATCGAGGCGCGCAGCGAAGGCCGCATCCAGGTCGACATCTATCCCTACGGCGCCCTGGGGCAGATCGAAGACATCTACGAACAACTCCAGGACGGTGCCATTCACTTGGCGTTCGGCTCCGGCCTGCTGGGCAATACGGTGCCGGAGAGCCAGCTTTTCAGTCTCCATTTCGTCCTATCCGATGATGAGCAAGTCAACGCCCGCGCCCTCAACAATCCGGAATTCCTGTGGAGTGAACCGCTCCAGGAGGCGTACCGCGAGCGGGACCTGCAACTCCTCGCCCTGGTGCCGGAGGGGTGGCAGGTGTGGAGCGCGAACCGGCCGATCCTGACCCCCGGCGACTTTCGGGGCACCCAGATCCGCGTCATGGACAACCGCCTGTTGCGGGAAACCTACCGCAGTTACGACGCCGATCCGACGCCGATGGAGTACGGCGAACTCTACAGCGGATTACAATTGGGTCTTGTGGACGCCGCCGAGCAGCCCTATTTCGCCCATTACGAGATGCGGTTCTACGAGGTTCAGGACTACCTGATCTCGGCGCGGCACGCCCAATTCATCGCCAGCTTCATGGCTAGCCGGGTCTTCTACGACCACCTTCCGGAAGAGAAGCGGGTGATGCTCCGGGAGATCGCCGAGGACCTGGTGGAGTGGGCCCACCGCAGTCAGCAGGAGATCAACCGGGAGCGGCTGGAGGCGATGCTGCAGACCGGGATCGTCCAACTGGAACTCACCGAGGAGGAGCGGTGGGAGTTTCGCGAGCGCAGCCTGCCGGTGCGGGCGGTCTTTGCCTCGGAGGTGGGGGAGCGCGGCGAGCGGTTGTTGGAGCAACTGTTGGATTCCGTAAGCCGTGCGGAGGCCGCCACCCAGGCGCCTCCGAGACGCCGTTAAGGAAACGGGGGAGGTGAGACCGTGGTCAGAACCGAATCGACAATGATGCCGCTGGGGACGGAGGCCCCCGATTTTGCGCTCCCCGACACCGAGGGGCGGACCGTCTCCCTGCGCCGGGATCTTTCCGGCAAGAGCGGCGTGGTGGTGGCCTTCATCTGCAACCACTGCCCCTTTGTGATCCATATCCGGGAGGCGCTGGCCCGCTTCGGCGAGGAGATGGAGCGCCGCGGGGTCGCCGTGGTCGCCATCAACGCCAACAATCCGGAGACCCATCCGGACGACAGCCCGGAGGCGATGGTGCGCGAGAAAGCGGTGGCGGGGTACACCTTCCCCTACCTCTTCGACGCCACCCAGGAGGTGGCCCAGTCGTACGGCGCCGCCTGCACCCCCGACTTCTACCTCTTCGACGTCGACTTGAAGCTCTTCTACCGGGGCCGTTTCGATGCCGCCACGCCGGGGAACCAGGAGCCGGTTACCGGCAAGGAATTGCGGGCCGCCGTCGATGCGTTGCTGGCGGGCGGCGAGCCGCCGGAGCCCCAGTACCCCAGCATCGGATGCAACATCAAGTGGAGACCGGGCAACGAGCCGGCGTACTTCAGCGGCTGAGCAGCAGTTCCAGCACGAACTTGGTGCCGAAGTAGCCCAGGGCGAGGGCGCCGAAACCGGTAAAGGTCCACCTGACGGCGGTCTGACCGCGCCAGCCGTAGAGGCTGTGGCCGGCCAGCAGGCCGCCGAAGACCAGCCACGCGGTGAGGGTCAGCGTGGTCTTGTGGATCATGTGGCCGGCCAGCAGGGTCTCAATGAACAAGAACCCGGACCCCAGGGCGGCGGTGAGGGCGATGAAGCCCAGGGTCACCAGGGCGAAGAGTTGCTTCTCCATGGTCCGCAGCGCCGGCAGCATGCGCACGAACCCGGTGGCGCGGTGGTGGCGCAGCCGGTAGTCGAGGATCGCCAAGGCCACCGCCTGCAACACGGCCGCCAGGAGTACGCTGTAGGCGGTCATGGAGAGGAGAATGTGCGCCTCCAGCATCGCGCCGCGGGGGATAGTGGCCTCCGGCGGGGCGGCCAGCGCAAGGACCACCGTGACGGCGGCCAGGGGCAGCAGGAGGGCGCCCAGGTGCTCCAGGCGCCAGTGTATGGCCGATGCCACCAGCCCCAACGCCGTCAGCCACGCCACCAATGAGAGGGCGTTGAAGAAACCGAGATTCAGCCCCGGGCCGAGCCAAGTGGTCTGGAGTACCACCAAGCCATGCACCGCCACCGCGGCGGCGGCCAGGGCCAGGCCGGTGGAACGGGCCGGTGCCCGCTCCTCGCCACGGTACAGCCGTGCGACGATCACCGCGGCGGCGGCGATATAGAGCAGGGCGGCGAGGACGGTGGCAGTGACTTGCAGCATCCTGCGGATCATCGCACAGTGCGGAAGGTCCGGAAAGGTGGTGGCGGCTTGGAGAAGTGCCGCCACGGTGGTTTCAACACCTGGTTTTCCTGGGAAATTCCTTGGCGAATCGGGGTAAAATATTGCGAGTTATTCTAAAAAGGTCGAGAAGGTTCTGATGTTCGACGGATTAAGCAAGCGGTTCGATGCGGTCGCCAAACGAATGAGCGGCCGGGGACGGATCACCGAGGAGAACATCCGCGAGACCGTCCGGGACGTGCGCATGGCGTTGCTGGAGGCCGATGTGGCCCTGCCGGTGGTGCGCGCCTTTACCGAGCACGTCAAGGAGCGGGCCGCCGGTGCCGAGGTGGCCAAGAGCCTCACCCCGGGGCAGGCCTTCGTCAAGATCGTCCAGGACGAGTTGGTCCGGACCATGGGCGAGAAGGTGGAGCCGCTGGCGCTCAATGTCCAGCCGCCGGCCATCGTCTTGCTGGCCGGGCTCCAGGGCGCCGGCAAGACCACCTCGGCGGCCAAGTTGGCCCGTTATCTCCATGAGCGGGAGAAGAAGCGGGTCCTGCTGGTGAGCTGCGACGTCTACCGTCCCGCCGCCATCGAGCAGTTGGCCACCCTGGCCGGCGAGGTCGGGGTGGAGGCGTTCCTGGTGGACGCCAACGACGACCCGGAGCGGATCGCCCGCGCCGCCGTGGACCACGCCCGCCGCCACTACTTCGACGTAGTGCTCATCGACACCGCCGGTCGTCTGGCCGTGGACGAGGCGATGATGGACGAGATCCGCCGCCTACACGCCGCCGTCCAACCGGTGGAGACGCTCTTCGTCGTCGATGCCATGACCGGCCAGGACGCCGCCCGCACCGCCGCCGCCTTCGGCGAGGCGGTTCCGTTGACCGGTGTCATTCTCACCAAGACCGATGGCGACGCCCGGGGCGGCGCGGCGCTGTCGGTACGCCACGTCACCGGCGCGCCGATCAAGTTCATGGGCGTCGGTGAGAAGACCGACGCCCTGGAGCCGTTCCACCCCGACCGGGTCGCCTCCCGCATCCTCGGCATGGGCGACGTGGTCAGCCTGGTGGAAGAGGTCGAGCGGAGCATTGACAAGGAGAAGGCGCAGCAACTGGAGAAGAAGCTGCGCAAGGGCGGCAAGGGCTTCGACCTGACCGATTTCCGCGATCAGATGGAGCAGATCACGAACATGGGCGGCCTCGGCGGCCTGATGGAGAAGCTGCCGGGCATGGGCGGGATGCAGGAGCAACTCCAGGGGCAGATGGATGAGCGGCGCATCCGCCGGCTGGTGGCCATGGTCAACTCCATGACCCCCAACGAGCGGACCCGCCCCGACATCATCAACGGCTCGCGCAAGCGGCGCATCGCCGCCGGCAGCGGGGTCCAGGTCCAGGACGTGAACCGCCTGCTCAAGCAATTCAAGCAGATGCAAAAGATGATGAAGCAGGTCAAGAAGAAGGGGGGCGCGCGGCGTATGTTCGAACAGATGATGCCTGGGCGCGGCGGGATGCCGCCGGGGATGGGGCGCTGACGATGATCACGGACCGCCTCTACAACCTACGTATATGGGTTCGCCTGCTGTTCTCCATCTGGCTGATGCTGGTGATCGCCTGGAGCGGCACCATCGGCTGGTCGGTCTACCAGCAGCGGGCGGTGGCCGTGGAGCAGGCCGCCGATTTCACCGCCACCATGAACGAGATGACCATGGCGGGCCTGACCGCCATGATGATCACCGGCACCATGCAGCACCGCCGGGAGTTTCTCGATCAGATCCAGGAATTGGGCAATGTGCGGGATGTGCGGGTCTTGCGGGGGCCGGCCACCGAGCAGATCTACGGCCCGGGCCATGAGGACGAGCAGCCGCGGGATGACATCGAGCGGGGGGTCCTCGAAACCGGCGAGCCGTACGTTCGGGTGACCGATGGTGGCGGGGAGTTGCGGGCCGTTATCCCCAACTTCAACGAGCGCGACTACCTGGGCAAGAACTGCGTGATGTGCCACGGCGAACCCCTGGAGGGCGAGGTGTTGGGGGCGGTGGCGATGCGCATCTCGCTGGAGGACGTCAACCAAGCGGTGATGGGGTTCGGCATGACGGTCTTCGGCATCGCGGTGCTGATCAGCGGGCCGCTTTTGTTCGCCGTCTATCTGTTCATCCGCACCTTTGTGACCGCGCCTCTGCGGGGCGTGACCGCCAGTCTGGAGGAGATCGCCGGCGGCGGCGGCGACCTAACCCGGCGGCTGCCGGTTCGGGGACATGATGAAGTGGGCCAGTTGTCCACCGCCTTCAATCAGACCATGGAGACCTTCCACGACCTGATCCGCCGCGTGGTGACCTCGGCCGAGCGGATTCTTGGTGCCGCCGAGCGGGTCTCCCAGGTCACCGACCAGACCGACCAGCGAATCCGGCATCAGCGGGAGCAGATCGAGCAGGTGGCGGCGGCCATGAACGAGATGACCGCGACCGCCCAGGATGTGGCCCGCAACGCGCAACACGCCGCCGACGCCAGCCGGGCCGGTGAAGCGGCGGCCGGGCAGGGCCGGGAGGTGGTTCACGCCACGGTGAACGGGATCGAACAACTGGCCGCGGACGTGCGCCGGGCGGCGGAGGCGATCCGCAAGCTGGTGGACGACAGCGAGCGCATCGGCACCGTCATCGATCTGATCCGGGAGATCACCGAGCAGACCAATCTGCTGTCGCTCAATGCCGCCATCGAAGCGGCCCGGGCCGGGGATCAGGGGCGCGGCTTCGCGGTGGTGGCCGATGAGGTGCGCAAGCTGGCCACCCGCACCCACCAGTCCACCGAGCAGATCCAGGAGATGATCGGCCAGATCCAGCGCGAGACCACCGGCGCCGAGGGGGCCATGGAGCAGGGGTATACCCAGGCCCAGAAGACGGTGGAGATGGCCTCGGACACCGGCCGGGCGCTGGGCGACATCGAACAGGCGGTGGACCGGATCAACCAGGTGGCCACCGAGATCGCCAGTGCCGCCGAGGAGCAGAGCCAAGTGGCCAACGAGATCAACCAGGGCGTCACCGCCATCAACGACATCTCCACCGAGACGGCCCGCGCCAGTCAGCAGACCAAGGAGGCGGGTGACGAGTTGGAGCAGTTGGCGCGGGAGATGAAGCGTTTGGTGGAGCAGTTCAAGGTATGAACCGCCGGGGCCGGCATCTCGGTTCGTGGAGCGGGTGGATGGAGGCCGTGATCGGCCGGGTCCGCCCCCTCTTCGAGGCGATCCGCCCGGATACCTTGCCCTTGTTGCTGCGCCCCGGCTGCCACCCGGTGTTGCTGGACCAGCAGCGGACCCGCCAGATCATCTTCCGCGTGCGGATGGTGGCCCTGACCTTCGGGCTGTTGACCCCACTGTGGATTGTGGTCGATCTCATTGCCCTCCCGTCGTCTTTAGGCTGGCAGCTGGCTCTGACCCGGATCATGGCCAGTGCCGCCTTCCTGGCCCTGGCCTTCGGTTATCCGCGTCAGGAGGGTGCCGGTTGGGCATGGGGCGCTCTGGCGGTGATGTTCGCCATCCCCACCATTTTTTTCCTCTACTCCCACCCCCTGCTGGCCGCCCATGAGTTGAGCGGGTTGGCCGGGATCGTGGCGGCCAGCTACGCCTTTCTGCCTTTCGTCATGCTCGCCGGCCTGGGGCTCTTCCCCTTGACCGCAGTGGAGACGGTCCTCTTCGCGTTCCCGGTCTTGCTGGCTAACGCGGTGATGGCTCTCCTACAATTCGACACCTTGCAGTGGGCGACCCACCTCGGTTCGTTTTGGCTGCTGCTTCTGATCACGGTGGTGGCCGCGTTCTGCGGCATCAGCCAGTTACACCTGATGAGCGCCCTGGTGGAGCGCTCCTCCCACGATCCGTTGACCGGCTGCGTCAACCGCGGCAGCGGCAAGGAGTTGTTGGACCGGCAGTTGGCGCTGGCCGCGCGCCAGGAGCGCCCGCTGACTGTCGCCTTCATGGATCTGGACCGTTTCAAGGCGATCAACGACCGGTACGGCCACGAGATGGGGGATCTGGTGCTGAAGCAGGCGGTGGAGCATATTCGCCGGACACTGCGCGGCACCGATCTTTTGGTCCGTTGGGGGGGGGAGGAGTTTGTCGCCATCTTCCCGGACACCGCCCGCGGCGGGGCCGGCGAGGCCTTGGGGCGGGTCATGGTGGTCAACGGCCTCGGCCGGCGCCCGGACGGGAGTGCGTTGACCGTGAGTATCGGCCTCGCCGAATCGGGCGAGGTGGACGGTGACGGCGTGGCTCTGGTGGAATTGGCGGACCGGCGGATGTACATGGCCAAGCGGGGAGGCGGGGACCGCGTCGTCGCCGATGGAGATCGGGCGGTCTCCCAGGAGGCCGCCTAGGGAAAGGCAGAACAAACCGTCATTGCGAGGAGCGGAGCGACGAAGCAAACTCCATGGGTTGGCGTCCAAGTGGGGGAGATTGCTTCGCTGCGCTCGCAATGACGGGGCTGCGATTGCAATGGCAAAGTAATACGGGGAGAAGGTTCTATGTGGCGACAGGTCGTGATGGGAGCCGTGTTGGCGGTGACCTTCATCGCTTCCGCCCCGGCGGTGGCCGGCAGCGGACAGCACGACAAGTGGGTGGCGGAGACCTTGCCGGAGGCGTACCGGGCGATTCGGGCCTGTCTGGCGGAGAACGCCAACAGCGGGGCGCTGCGGGTGACATGGTTGACCCCGGCCCAGGAAGAGGTTTGGGCGGTGCTGGTGGCCGCCGATGGTGGCGGTTTGGAGATCGAGTCCAGCGTATGGGCGGGCGCCGGGGATGGCAGTAACGTAACCTTGGTGGACGATAACGGCGACGGCGTCGTCAACGCCGCCGGCTGGACCGGTCAACCTTTGCAGCGTGGCCCCGCCGTGGAAGAGAGCGAGGCGGCCCAGATGACGTTCCACACGGTGGTCTACATCGCCACCGAGCAGAACCGGTGCGTCGCGGAGAGGATGGGGTTGGGGGGATAGAGGGAAAGAAAATATGGTCGGGGCGGCAGGATTCGAACCTGCGACCCCCTGCACCCCATGCAGGTGCGCTACCAGGCTGCGCCACGCCCCGACAAAGCGGCGTCAGGATAGCCGAATTGAACGAAGAGTTCCAGGGGGTGCCGAGGCGTCCTACCGTTTCAGGATGTGGAGCACCGATTCCAGTTCGATACGGATCTGGCGCACCAGATCCGGCGTCAGGGCGGTCTCATCGGGTACCGTTTCGCCGCCGCCGTTGCCGCCGGAAAGCTTTTGGCGCGCGCCGCCGATGGTGAACCCCTCGTCGTAGAGGAGGGCGCGGATGCGCCGGATCAGGAGCACGTCGTGGTGCTGGTAGTAGCGGCGGTTGCCGCGCCGCTTTACTGGATTGAGTTGCGGGAACTCCTGTTCCCAGTAGCGCAGCACATGCGGTTTGACACCGCAAAGCTCACTCACCTCGCCGATGGTGAAGTACCGCTTGGCGGGGATCGGCGGAAGTCCGTCGTCACTACTCCGGTTCGCCGGCATAGCCCTCGACACGACTCTTGAGCTTTTGGCCGGGGCGGAAGGTGACCACGCGCCGGGCGGTTATGGGGATCTCCTCGCCGGTCTTCGGGTTGCGGCCGGGCCGTTCGTTCTTGTCCCGAAGATCGAAGTTACCGAAGCTTGACAGCTTGACCGGCTCGCCGGCTTCCAGGCTGGCGCGGATCTCCTCGAAGAAGAGTTCCACCAACTCCTTGGCCTCGCGCTTGTTCAAGCCCACCTCGTCAAACAACCGCTCGGCCATGTCCGCCTTGGTCAGCGCCATAGGATTCTACCCTCGTAAAATGGCCGCGAACGCGCCTTCCAGACGGCGCACCACGCGGCCCACCACATCATCCACGTCACGGTCCGTAAGAGTGCGTGAATAGTCCTGTAAAATCAAGCCCATGGCAATGCTTTTTCGCCCCTTCGGGACGCCTTTGCCGCGATAGACGTCGAAAACGCGGATTTCGACCACCTGATCGCCGGCCTCCTCCCGGGCCGCGGCGGTCAGCGCGCCGACGGAAACGGCTTCGTCCACCACCAGGGCCAAATCCCGGCGGATGGACGGGAAGCGGGAGAGCGGCGTGAAACGGGGCAGCCGGGCCGGGGCCAGCGCCTCCAGGGAGAGTTCGAAGAGGATCGTGGCGTCCGGCAGGTCGATCGCCTGGGCGTGGGCCGGGTGGAGCCGCCCCAGCCAGCCCATGGGCTCGCCGTCCCGAAGCACGCGGGCGCACTGGCCGGGGTGGAGGGCGGGGTGTTCACCGGACGCGAAGGTGAACGCGGCGGCATCACGGGTCTGCGCCAGCACGGCCTCCACGTCGGCTTTCACATCATAAAAATCGACCACCGGCGTGGCGGCGCCCCACTGCTCCGGCATTGCCGGACCCATGGCCAGACCGGCCACAACCATCGGCTGGGAGAGATCATCCAGCCCGCCGTGGAAGAGCCGACCGATCTCGAAGAGACGGACCCGCTCGTGCTGACGGTGGTGATTGTGCCGCGCCGCCGCCGTCAGGCCGGGCCACAACGAGGTCCGCATCACCGCCATCTCCGAGGAGAGCGGGTTGGCGAGGGGCAGCGCGGGGGTGTCGGGGAGCAGCCGCCGCTGCCACTCCGGGTCGACGAAGGCGTAGGTGATGGCCTCGAAGTAGCCGCGCTCCACCAGCGTATGCGCCACGGCGTCGCGCTCCACACGGGTCTCGGGGAGGCGCGGCAGGCCCATGGGGACCGCCATGCGGACCTCCGGGATCGCGTTATAGCCGACCAGGCGGGCCACCTCCTCGATCAGGTCCTCTTCCCGCTCGATATCGAAGCGCCAACCGGGCGGGTGGGTGAGCCAGCCGTCGTCCCGCGTCTCCGGGGCCATCCCCAGCGCGGCGAGGGCGCCTTCCACCACGGCGTCATCGAGCCGCCAGCCGAGTACGGAGGCCAGCCGCTCCCGGCGCAGCCGCACCGGACGGCGCGCCGGCAGGTGATCGGCGGACGCCGTCTCCACCAGCGGGCCGGGCTCGCCGCCGCACAGTTCCAGGATCAACGCGGTGGCCCGTTCGGCGGCGCGGGCCGGACCGTCGGGGTCGACCCCCCGCTCAAAGCGGTGGGAGGCGTCGGTGTGCAGCCCGTAACGGCGGGCGCGGCCGATGATCCGTTGCGGGGCGAAGAAGGCGCTCTCCAGGAAGAGATCCCGGGTGCCGGTATCGACGGCGGTGTTCTCGCCGCCCATCACCCCGGCCATGGCAACGGGGCCGTTGGCGTCGGCGATGACCAGCACATCGTCGTCCAGCGCCACCTGCTGGCCGCCGAGCAGCGTCAACGGCTCGCCGGGGGCGGCCAAGCGGACGTGGACCGGGCCGCGCAGTTTGTCCAGATCGAAGGCGTGCAACGGCTGGCCGTACTCCAGCAGCACGTAGTTGGTGACGTCCACCACCGCCGAGACGCTGCGCAGCCCCGCCCGGCGCAGGCGCTCCCGCATCCAGGAGGGGGTGGGGGCGGCGGCGTTTACTCCACGAATGACGCGACCACAGTAGCGTGGGCACTCCGCCGGGGCGTCCAGGCGGACTTCGAGTTGTTCGTCGTGGACAGCGGGCACGGCCGGGACTTCGGGCTCCGCCAGCGGTCCGCTCCCGGCTCCCGCCGCCACTTCCCGGGCGATGCCAAGCACGCTCAGGCAGTCGGCCCGGTTCGGGGTCAGGTCGATCTCCAGGATCGTGTCGTCCAGCGCCAGGGCGTCCCGCAGGTCGGCGCCAACCGGTACGCCGGAGGAGAGGGGCAGCAGGCCGTCGCTTTCGTCGGAGAGCCCCAGTTCGGCGGCGGAGCAGAGCATCCCCGCCGAGGCGACGCCGCGGATCTCGGCGGCCTCCACCGCGTGCCCGCCGGGCAAGGTGGCGCCGGGACGGGCCAGCGGAGCCCGCAGGCCGGAGGCGGCGTTGGGGGCGCCGCAGACCACCTCCACGGTGGTCGAGCCGTCGTGGACCCGGCAGATCTGAAGGCGGTCGGCCTCGGGGTGGGGGCGGCAAGCCTCGATCTCGGCCACCACCACGCCGGTGAACGGTGGCGCCGCGGGCTCCACGCTGTCCACTTCCAGACCCGCCATGGTCAACCGCTCCGCCAACTCCCGTGCGGAGCCGGGCGGGTCGATCCACTCGCGTAGCCAGCGTTCACTGAGGCGCATGGGTCACCGGAACTGTCGAAGAAAACGCAGATCGTTCTCGAAGAAGAGGCGCAGGTCGTCCACCCCATAGCGGAGCATCGCCAGCCGCTCCACGCCCATGCCGAAGGCGTAGCCGGTCCACTGCTCCGGATCGACGCCGGCGTGTTCGAAGACGGCGGGGTGGACCATGCCGCAGCCGAGGACCTCCAGCCAGCCGCTCTGTTTGCAGACGCGGCAGCCGTCGCCCACACAGATGACGCACTCCACGTCCACCTCCGCCGACGGTTCGGTGAACGGGAAGTACGAGGGGCGGAAGCGCACCGCCAGCGGCTTCTCAAAGAACGCCTCCAGGAAGTCGTGGAGAATCCCCTTCAACGCCGCGAAGCTGACCTCACGCTCCACCAGCAGCCCTTCCACCTGGTGGAACATCGGTGTGTGGGTCACATCGGAGTCGCAGCGGTAGACGCGGCCGGGGGCGATGACCCGCACCGGCACGCCGTCGCGCTCCATGACGCGGATCTGCACCGGCGAGGTGTGGGTGCGCAGCAGCCGGGTGGCGTCGAAGTAAAAGGTGTCGTGCATGGCCCGGGCCGGGTGGTGGGCCGGGATGTTCAACGCCTCGAAATTGTGCCGGTCGTCCTCCACCTCGGGGCCGTCGGCCACGGTGAAGCCGGCGCCGGCGAAGAGCGCCTCAATGCGCCGCAGGGTCTTCGAGACCGGGTGGTAGCCGCCGCGTTCCTGGCCGCGGCCGGGGAGGGTGACGTCGATCCGTTCACCCGCCAGCCGCCGTTCCAGACCGGCCCGCTCCAAGGCCTCCCTGCGCGCGGCGATCCGGTGGGTGACCTCTTCCTTGGCGCGGTTGATGGAGGCACCGGCGGCGGGTCGCTCTTCGGCGGGAAGACGGCCAAGCCCCTTGAGCAGGGCCGTCAGCTTGCCCTTCTTGCCGAGGTAGGCGACGCGGACCTCATCCAGGGCGGCAAGATCGACGGCCGCCGCTACGGCGTCCTCGGCCTCCCGGGAGAGGGCGGCCAATTCCGCCTGGTGGTCCGCAGCCATTCCGTCAGCCGGCCGGCATCAGCCGGCGGCCAGTGCCCCCCGGGCCCGCTCGGCCAGGGAGGCGAACGCCTCGGGCTCATGCACGGCCAAGTCGGCCAGTACCTTGCGGTCGACGTCGACGCCGGCCGTCTGCAGGCCGTTGATGAAACGGCTGTAGGAGATCCCGTTGAGGCGCGCGGCGGCGTTGATCCGGGCGATCCACAGCCGGCGGAAATCACGCTTGCGCTGACGGCGGTCGCGGTAGGCGTACTGCCCCGCCTTGGTGACCGCCTGACGGGCGATGCGGAACGACTTGCGCCGGGCGCCGTAGTACCCCTTCGCCGCCTTCAGGACCTTCTTATGCTTGGCGCGGTTGACCACGCCCCGCTTGACTCTCGCCATGACCGAACTCCGTGATCAGTAGTTGCCGAGGGTGCGGCGGATCATCGGGCGATCGACGGGATGGACTTCGGCCATCGTCGCCAGACGCCGCTTCCGCTTGGCATCCTTCTTGGTAAGGATATGGTTGTGAAAGGCCCGGGAGCGCTTAATGCGGCCGGAGGCGGCCACCTTGAAGCGCTTGGCCGCGCCGCGGTTGGTCTTGAGCTTGGGCATGTTCCGCCTCCCACTGGTTCAAAAAAAGAGCGAGCGCGCCGCCAAAGGCTGGAACGCGCCCGCCGGAGTCCGCCTGAGCCTTACTTCTTCTTAGGGCTCATCATCATCACCATCATCCGCCCCTCCATCTTCGGGCGCTGATCGACGGTGCCGATGTCCTCCAGATCGTGCTCGATACGATCCAGGAGCCGGATGCCGAGTTCCTGATGAGCCATCTCCCGTCCGCGAAAACGGATGGTGATCTTGGCCTTGTCCCCGTCCTCCAGGAAGCGGCGCAGGTTGCGCAGCTTGACATCGTAGTCTCCCTGGTCGGTACCGGGTCGGAACTTGACCTCCTTGACCTGAATCTGCTTCTGCTTCTTGCGTGCCGCCTGCTGCTTCTTGCTCTGCTCGAACTTGAACTTTCCATAGTCCATGATCCGGCAGACCGGCGGTTTGGCGTTGGCATCAATCTCGACCAAGTCGAGACCGTCCTCCTCGGCCATGGCCAACGCCTGTTCAATCGGGATCACACCAACCTGGGTGCCCTCGGTGTCGATTACCCGCACTTCCGGAACCCGGATCAGTTCGTTGATGCGGCGCTGCTCCGACGGCGCAGCGGTGCTGCGCGCCCCTTTCTTGGATCTTATCGCGATCCTTCAACCCTCCGCAGTTCGACCGCGTCGCACGATGTCCGCCTGGATACGCTCCAGGAATCCATCAAGCCCCATGGCGCCGAGATCATTGCCCCCGCGCTCGCGCACGGCCACTGTGTTCGTTTCCAGTTCTCGATCCCCCACCACCAACATGTAGGGGACCTTTTGCAGCGTGTGCTCGCGGATTTTATAGCCGATCTTCTCGTTCCTCAAGTCGGCGTGCACGCGCACTCCGCTTTCCGACAACCTTTTTTTGATTTCGGCGGCATATTCGGCCTGCCGGTCGGTGATATTGAGGATCACCGCCTGCACTGGGGCCAGCCACGCCGGCCACGCTCCGGCGTAATGTTCGGTGAGGATGCCGATGAAACGCTCCATGGAGCCGAGGATGGCGCGGTGGAGCATCACCGGCGTATGGCGGCCGCCGTCCTCGCCCACATACTCCGCCCCCAGCCGACCCGGCATGGAGAAATCCACCTGGATGGTGCCCAACTGCCAGACCCGCTCCAGGCAGTCGCGCAGGGCGAACTCTATCTTCGGCCCGTAGAAGGCGCCTTCCCCAGGTTGGAGGATGAAGTCGATCTCGTGATCGCGCAGCGCCTTCTCCAGGGCCGCCTCGGCTTTGTCCCAGACGGCGTCCTCGCCGACCCGCTCGTCGGGCCGGGTGGAGAGGGCGATGATGATGTCGTCGAAGCCGAAATCCCGGTACGCCTGGAAGACCAGGTCGATGAAGTTGTGGACCTCACCCTGGATCTGGTCCTCGGTACAGAAGATATGCGCGTCGTCCTGGACGAAGCCGCGCACTCGCATCAGGCCGTGGAGGGTGCCCGACGGCTCGTTGCGGTGGCACGAGCCGAACTCCGACAGCCGAAGCGGCAGCTCGCGGTAGCTCTTTAGCCCCTGCTTGAAGACCTCTACATGGCATGGGCAGTTCATCGGCTTGACCGCGTAGTCGCGGGCCTCCGACTCGGTGATGAACATGTCGTCGGCGAACATCTGCCAGTGGCCCGACTTCTCCCACAGGATGCGGTCCACCAGCATCGGCGTGTGGATCTCGCGGTAGCCGTTGCGGCGCATCAGGTCGCGGATGTACTCCTGGATCATCAGGTAGATCCGCCACCCGTTGGGGTGCCAGAAGACCATCCCCGGCGCCTCCTCCTGAACGTGGAAGAGTTCCTGGACGCGGCCGATGCGCCGGTGGTCCCGCTTCTCCGCCTCCTGGAGGCGCTGGAGATAGGCGGCGAGCTGCTTGCGGTCCGGCCACGCGGTGCCGTAGACCCGTTGCAGCATCTCGTTGTTCTGGTCGCCGCGCCAGTACGCCCCGGCCACCTTGGTCAACTTGAACGCCTTGAGCCGGCCGGTGCTGGGCACGTGGGGTCCCCGGCAGAGGTCGATGAAATCGCCTTGGCGGTAGACGGAGATCACCTCGCCCTCGGGGAGATCGTCGATGATCTCCGCCTTATATCGCTCGCCTTGATCGAGAAAGAACCGCTTCGCCTCGTCCCGCGCCCAGACCTCCCGTTCCACCGGGATATCGGCCTCCGCCAGCGCCTTCATCTTCTCCTCGATGACTGGCAGCTCGTCCTCGGAGATGGTGTGCGTCCCGGCGAAGTCGTAGTAGAAGCCGTTCTCCACCGTCGGCCCGATGGTCACCTGCAACTCCGGGTGGAGCTGCTTGACGGCGTGGGCCATCAAGTGCGCGGCGGAGTGGCGCAATAGTTCCAGGCCGTCCTCGTCACTGGGGGTGACGATGGAGACCGCCGCGTCCCGCTCCACGGTATGGCTCAGATCCACCAACTGTCCGCCCACGCGCCCGGCCAGGGCGTCCTTGGCCAAGCGGCGGCCGATGGACTCGGCGATCTCCAGGATCGTCACTGGATGGTCGAAGTGCTTGATGGAACCGTCGGGGAGGGTGATGGCGGGCATAGCTGAGGGCTTCCTCTACAGTGGTGACCCCTACCAAAGGCCACATGCTCGAATCGGGGGCGCATCCTACAGGATTCGGCGCGGCCACGCTATGAAAGCACCGCATAACCCCGTCGCGACATGACCCCGTCATTGCGAGGAGCGGAGCGACGAAGCAATCTCCATGCGATGGTAACCATCCCGTTGGAGATTGCTTCGCTACGCTCGCAATGACGATCGCTACGCTCGCAATGACGGTGGCTGCGGCTTGTGTGTTACCAGCAAGGTGAGCAGTTGGCTGGGTTCCATGGGAGAGCGTGGGTGTCGTCCTGTCCGCCATCTTCGGCATAGGCCCCGTATCGCTCCCCGGAGCGAAGCCGACCGTGGATGTCGCGGTCGAATCCCGGCAGGTCCGCGCCGTGGTCCGCCGGCATCGGTTCGTCACGGCGCAGCGCGCCGCTCGTCGGCGAGAGGTCGATCCCCAGGCCACCGCCATACGGCTGTTTGAGAGATTCCGGGGCACTGTCGAACGGCGCGGTGAAGTTGTGCTCGACGCGCACCTCCCGGGGCGCTGTTACCGGGTTCTCGGCGAAGACCGCGTTGCCCGCGATGACCTGGCGGTAGCGGTCGTCCGGCTGGTACATCTGAATCCCGCTGCGCCGGGCGAGCACGGTGTTGTTGAGGATGCGCACCTCTTTGGGCACGTCGTTGTGGCGCAGCACGACCAAGGCATCGCCGTAGGTGTTGATGAATAGATTGTTGTAGAGGGCGAGGTTCCCCTCCCCCTGGAAGAGGCGCTCGTCGGGATTCTCGTGAAAGAGGTTGCCGTAGACCAGATAGCGGTCGTGCTGGCCCGGCCCCTCCGGCGGAAAGTGCCCCAGCAACAGGTTGGGGCGGGCCTGGGGGCCGCTGCTGCTGCCGGCGGCCTTGCTGATCACGTTGTGGCGGATGATGGTCTGGCGGGGCTCCATGGGCATGCCGGGGAGGCGGTGACGGATGTGTTGATGCTTGATCTGCATGCCGTAGCCGATGGTTTCGGCGACCACATTGTTCTCGATCAGCCCGCCGATGAAGGGGGCGCCGCCGTCCGGGCGCCCGAAGTAGATGCCGGTGCCGACCCGGCGGATGTCGTTGTTGCGGATGGTCCAGTTCCACGCCGGGGCGCGGGTGGTGATCCCGCTGTTGCCCTGGGCGCCGTCGTAATTGCGGATGGTCAGGTATTCGACGGTGATATCGTGGGCGTAACTCGCCCCCCGGTCGAGTACGATGCCGGCAATGTTGTGTTGCCCCCCGTCCAGTGTCAGATGGCGGATTACCACGTGGGCGGTGTCGCGGAGGCGAACCGTGTTCGCCCCTCGGCGGCCCCAAAGGACGGCCGGTGCGCCCTCGGCGGGTCCGGAGACGACGATGGGCCGTTCCGCTGTCCCCCGGAGGTTGCGCAGATCCAGCGGACGCGGATAGTCGCCCGCCGCCAGCCGCAGGTGGTCCCCCGGCTCCAGTTGCCGTACCAATGACCGGTAGTTGGACGGATCGGCCTCAATGACACGGCTCGGTGAGGCGTCGGCGTTGGTGGTGGCCCCGGGCTCGGGAGCGCCCTGGTGCCAGTCGGGCGGGGGGCGGCCGGTGGGATCTTCCAGCAGGGAGAGGAACAACGCCCCGTGGCGCATCGCCAGTTCCTCGTCGAGACGGCAGGCGCCGGCCTTGTACTCCAGCGCGCCGATGTCGCTGGGTCCGCTGCGCGGATGGCCGCAGAAGTCGGGGGGAGGGGGGGGGGAGGGGGTGCCTTCACGGATCAGCACCGTGTGGGAAGCCAGCCGGAAGTCGCCGTGTTCCGGCGCCGCCAGCCACCCATCGAAGCGCGACAGCCCCTTGCCGAGGCGGGTGGACGCCAGCCACTCCAGCGCGGCCGTGGCGGCCCCGTGGACCCGGCGTACCTGCCGG
>SKYL01000352.1 GCA_007127935.1 Halorhodospira sp.
CGCATAGATGCGGTCCTTGCCGCCCCAGATGCCGATGATCAGGAACATCGGCACCAGCATCGCCTCCCAGAAGACGTAGAAGAGGATGGCGTCGAGGGCCGCGAAGACCCCCACCATCAAGCCCTCCATGATGAGGAAGGCGCCCATGTACTGGGAGAGCCGGTACTCGGTGGTGCGCCAGCCGGCGATCACCACCAACAGGGTGGAGAAGGTGGTGAGGATCACCAGCGGCATGGAGATGCCGTCCACCGCCAAGTGATAGTGGATGTCGAAGGTGGGCACCCACGCCCGGTGCTCCTCGAATTGCATCCCCGCGCCGGGATCGAAGCCGAACCACAGCAACAAACTCACGAGGAAGGTGGCGGCGGCCACCACCACGGAGGCCCAGCGCACCGCGTCCTCGGACCGTGTGCCGAGGGCGAGCACCGCCGCGCCGCCGAATATCGGCAGCCAGATCACCAGGCTCAACAACCAACCTTCGAACATCCGCTCTTCCTCTGAATCCGTTGGAGCCCTAAACCATCATCGTGCGAACCACGAAGAACGCCACCAGCAGCAGCACGGCGACGATCATCGCGAAGGCGTAGTGGTAGAGATATCCGGTCTGCAACTGGCGCACGGCGCCGGCCACTTGGCCCACCACCCGCGCCGTGCCGTTGACCAGACCGTCGTCGATCACCGCCCCGTCGCCGCCCTTCCACAGCCCGCGCGCCACGGCGCGGCTGCCGGCGGCGAACACATCGATATAGAGCCAGTCGAAGCCGTACTTGCGCTCCAGGACAACCTCCAGCGGCCGCAACGGACCGCGCACCGCCTCCCGCTGTTCCGGGCGGAAGATGTAGAAGTACCAAGCCGCCACGAAGCCCAGGAAGGCCAGGTAGAGCGGCGGGGTGACGAAGGCGTGGGCGATGAAACCGGCCACCCCGGTGTACCCGACCGCCAGGGTCGAGAGCGCCTCGCCCCGCATCATCGAACCGTCCTGGAGGAAGAAGTCGCCGAAGACCATCGGCCCCACGGTGGGCCAGCCGATGATCACCGACGGGATCGCCAGCAGCACCAGCGGCAGCGTCACCACCCACGGGCTCTCGTGGAGGTGGGCCTTGGCGTGGGGGTCGACGCGGTCGTCGCCGTGGAAGACCAGGAAGAGCAGCCGGAAGCTGTAGAGCGCGGTGACGAAGACGCTCAGCACCAGCAACCAGTAGGCCGCGGAGGCGAACGGCCCGGCGGCGTAGCCCACCGACTCGATGATCGCGTCCTTGGAGAAGAAGCCGGAGAAGGCCGGGAAGCCCACCAGGGCCAGGGTGCCCAGCAGCATCGTCAGGTAGGTCACCGGCATATGGCGCGCCAGGCCGCCCATCTTGCGCATGTCCTGCTCGTGGTGGAGGGCGATGATCACCGAGCCGGCCCCGAGGAAGAGCAGCGCCTTGAAGAAGGCGTGGGTGAAGAGGTGGTAGATGCCGGCGGCGTAGGCCGAGGCGCCCAGGGCGGCGGTCATGTAGCCGAGCTGGGAGAGGGTCGAGTACGCCACCACCCGCTTGATGTCGTTCTGGACGAGGCCGATCAGGCCCATCAGGAACGCCGTCAACGCCCCCACCACCAGGACCACCGTCAGCGCCACGGCGGAGTACTCATAGACCGGCGAGAGCCGCGCCACCAGGAAGATGCCGGCGGTCACCATGGTGGCCGCATGGATCAGCGCCGAGATCGGCGTCGGGCCTTCCATGGAGTCGGGCAGCCAGACGTGGAGCGGCATCTGCGCCGATTTGCCCATGCAGCCGATGAAGATCAGGATGCACGCCACGGTGATCAGCGACCACTCCCCGGCCCCCAGCAGGTTGACGGTCTGATCCGGCGCGGCGGCCACCGCCTCGAACAGCTCCCCGTAGTGGAGGGTGCCGAATCCGGCGGCCAGGACCGCGATGCCGAGCAGCAGCCCCAGGTCGCCCACGCGGTTGACCAGGAACGCCTTCAGGTTGGCGAAGATGGCGCTCTCGCGGGTGAACCAGAAGCCGATCAGCAGGTAGGAGACCAGACCCACCGCCTCCCAGGCGAAGAAGAGCTGCAGCAGGTTGTTCGACATCACCAACATCAGCATCGCGAAGGTGAACAGCGCGATGTAGCTGAAGAACCGCTGGTAGCCGGGATCGTCGTGCATGTAGCCGATGGTGTAGATGTGGACCATCAGCGAGACGAAGGTGACGGTGGTCATCATCACCGCGGTGAGGCGGTCCACCAGGAAGCCGATCTCGAAGGTGAGATCGCCGATGGCGGCCCAGGTGTAGATCGTCGCGTCGAAGCGCTCCAGGTCGCCCCACACCAGGCCGTGGAGCACCCAGACCGAGAGCGCGCAGGAGGCGGCGACACCGAGGATGGTGACCGTGTGGGCGCCGGCGCGGCCGATCCACGGGCCGCCCAAGCCGGCGATGAGGGCGGCCAGCAGCGGCAGCAGGACGATGGTGAGCAGGACCGTTTCCATCTCTTATCCCCTCATGGCGTCCAGGGCGGCGACATTGATGTCACCACGGGAGCGGAACAGCACCACGACGATGGCGAGCCCGATGGCCGCCTCCGCCGCCGCGACGGTGAGGATGAAGAAGACGAAGACCTGCCCGGCCACATCGCCCAGGTAGGCGGAGAAGCCGATGAGGTTGATGTTCACCGCCAGCAGGATCAGCTCGATGCACATCAACAGCAGGATGACGTTCTTCCGGTTGAGGAAGACCCCCGCCACCCCCAGGGAGAAGAGCAACGCCCCCAGGATGAGATAGTCGGAGAGTTCGATCATTGCCTTTCCGCTCCTTCTCCGCCTTGGCGGGGCTCCGCCTCCATCTTCAACACCCGCAGCCGGTTCGCCTTATTGGCGCTCAGCTGCTCCTCGATGTTCTGGTGCTTCGTCCCCTGCCGCCGCCGCAGGGTCAGGGTGATGGCGGCGACGATGGCCACCAGCAGGATCACCGCGGCGATCTCGAAGGGATAGACGTAGACCGTGTAGAGCACGGTACCGATGGCGCGGATGTTGTCGGCGTCCGCCGCCGGCTCGGGGATCAATCCGCCCACCAGGGCCACGTCGTCCGACAGGATCACCACCCCCAACTGCAACACCATCAGCACCGCCACCAAGATGCCCACCGGCAGGTAGCGGGCGAACCCCTCGCGCATCGGCGCGGCGGTGATGTCGAGCATCATGACCACGAAGAGGAAGAGGACCATGACGGCGCCCACGTAGACCACCACCAGGGCGATCCCCAGGAACTCGGCCCCCACCAGCACCCAGAGCACCGCGGCGTTGAAAAAGGCCAGCACCAGGAAGAGCGCCGCCTGCACCGGGTTGCGCACGGTGATGACCATGGTGGCGGCGAAGAGCAAAATCGCCGCGAATAAGTAGAAAACCGCCTGCTCCATATCCTCCGACCTCTAGGTCAGTCTTTCCGCTTACCGGTACGGCGCGTCGGCGGCCCGGTCGGCCGCGATCTGCGCCTCGTACTGATCGCCGATCTCCAGCAACCGCTCCTTGCCGATGATCCGCTGATCGCGGCTCTCCATCAGGTGCCAGTCGATCCGGGTCTCGACGATGGAGTCCACCGGACACGACTCCTCACAGAAGCCGCAATAGATGCACTTGAACAGATCGATCTCGTAGCGGGTGGTGCGGCGCGTGCCGTCCGCCCGCTGGTGCGAGTCGATGGTGATGGCCAGCGCCGGACAGACCGCCTCGCACAGCTTGCAGGCGATGCAGCGCTCTTCCCCGTTGGGGTAGCGGCGCAGCGCGTGCAGGCCGCGGAAACGGGGCGATTTCGGCGCCACCTCCTCCGGAAACTCCAGCGTGACGCTGCGCTTGAACAGGTGCCGGCCGGTGACCCGCAAGCCCTGCAGCAGCTCCACCAGGAGGAAGCTCCGGACGTACTCGCGCAGCGATCTCATGACCGAACCCCCATCAGAACCACGGCCCCACCCCCGCGTAGATCAACACCGTCAGCACCACCAGCCAGACCACCGTCACCGGGATCAGGACCTTCCAACCCAGGCGCATGATCTGGTCGTAGCGATAGCGCGGGAAGGTCGCGCGGAACCACAGATAGCAGAAGGCGAAGAAACACGCCTTGAGCAGCAGCCAGACGATCCCCGGCACCCAGTCCAAGGCCGGCCCCAGGACCGGCAGCCCGTGGAACGGGGAGTACCAGCCGCCGAGGAACATGATCGCGGCGATGACGCAGATCAGGATCATGTTGGCGTACTCGGCCAGGAAGAAGACGGCGAAGGCCATCCCCGAGTACTCCACGTGGAAGCCGGCGACGATCTCCGACTCGCCCTCGGCCACGTCGAACGGCGCCCGGTTGGTCTCCGCCACGCCGGAGATCCAGTAGACCAGGAAGAGCGGCAGCAGCGGCAGCCAGAACCAGTTCCAGAACGGTCCGGCCTGGGCCTCGACGATGCCGCTGAGGTTCATCGTCCCCGCCGCCATCAGCACGCCCACCAAGGCGAAGCCCATGGCGATCTCGTAGGAGACCACCTGGGCGCTGGCGCGCAGGGTGCCCAACAGCGCGTACTTGGAGTTGGAGGCCCAGCCGGCGACGATGATGCCGTAGACCCCCAGGGAGGTCATGGCGAGGATATAGAGCAGGCCGGCGTTGATGTCGGCCACGACCCAGCCGTCGGCGAAGGGGATGACCGCCCAGACCGCCACCGCCGGGCCGATGGAGAGGGCCGGCGCCAACAGGAAGAGCACCCGGTTGGCGTGGGTGGGAACGGTGATCTCCTTGAACAGCAGCTTCAACGCGTCGGCGAAGGGCTGCAACAGCCCCTTGTAGCCGACCCGGTTGGGACCCCGGCGATCCTGCATGTGGCCGATGACCCGCCGCTCAAAGTAGGTGAAGTACGCCACCCCGATGAAGAGCGGGATGAGCACGGCCCAGATCTTGGAGAAGGTCCAGAAAAGCGTCTCGAACATGCCCGTTCTTGTCCTTGTGGCTGCGGACTAGACCGCGGTCACGGTCAGTGGCCCAAAGGGCGGCCCCAGATCGGCCCGCTCGCTCAACGCGGCCGGCACCCAGATCGTATCGGCGGGGATGGCGTCGTCCACCCGCAGCGGCAGTTCCACCGTACCGCCCGCCGCCTCGAGGCGGACCGTGCCGCCGTCGTTCAATCCCAAGCGTCCCGCCGTCTCCGCCGAGGCGACGGCCTCGGCCCGGCCGGCCAATGGGGACGCCTGGAGCGGAGCGGAGCGGCGCACCAACGGATCGCCGGCATAGATCGGCACCCCGCCGGCCAACTCCACCCCGGATGGCGCCTTGGCGGCACCCCCCTTGCGGAATCCATAGCGGGAACCCGGCGCCACGCCCTCGCAGGCGGCGGCCACGGCCTGGTGGACCTCTTCCACGCTGTCGAAGGCGAAGCCGTCCAGTTCCAAGAGCGTCCCCAGCGCGCGGAGGATCTTCCAACCGGGACGGGACGCGCCCACCGGCTGCGCCACGCCGCGGAAGCTCTGCCACCGCCCCTCGTTGTTCACGAAGGTGCCGCCGGTCTCGCCGAAACCGCCCATGGGCAGGAGGATGTCGGCCACCTCCTTTAAGGCGTCATCGGCGTAGACGGTGATCGCCACCACCCGGTCGGCCTCCGCCAGCGCCCGGCGCGCCGCGGCGGGATTCCACAGATCGGCCTCCGGCTCCACGTTGAGCAGGAGGTACCCTTTCAATCCCTCTTCCACCATCCGGCGCGCATCGAGGCCGGTCCGCGGCGCCGGTGCGCCTCCGGCGGTGCGATGGGGCACGGCGCCGGCCAGCCAGCCGCCGGCGGTGTTGGCCGCCTCGGCCAGGACGCCGAACGTACCGTCCGCCCCGCCGGCCAGTTCCGCCACCAGTGAGCCCAGGGCCCGTAATTCGGCGCCGCGAGGGTGGGCGGCGGCGAGGCTCCCCACCAGCACGGTGGGC
>SKYL01000087.1 GCA_007127935.1 Halorhodospira sp.
AGATTGCTTCGTCGCTCCGCTCCTCGCAATGACGGCGCCGCTCGCAATGGCGGGGAGGGGGCTTGGCAACACTTCTCCTTCCGTGTAGGCCGTTCTGACGATACAATCACTTAAAGAGTTGTCCGGTTCTGTCCACTTTTGGAGGAGGCCCATGGCCCGTGTAACCGTCGAAGATTGTCTGGATCGGATGGATAACCGATTCGAGTTGGTTCTCTCCGCCGCCAAGCGGGCGCGGCAGTTGGCCAACGGGGTCCAGCCCCAGGTGGAGTGGGAGAACGATAAGCCCACCGTGGTGGCGCTGCGGGAGATCGCCGAGGGCTTCGTGACCAGCGATATCCTCAACAGCGATACCCAGGAGCCCGCCGACCCGTTCGCCGCCGGCGGTTTCGGGGTCGATGAGGTGATGGCCGAGGCGGGCCCGGGCAACGCGCCCGAGGAGGCGTCCGGTGACGATGAACGGCCCGGCAGCGGGGCCGAGTGAACGCCGCTGTGGTTGGGGCGGGGTCGCCCCCGCCCGTCTGAGTTCGGGCTGGGTCTATGGGGCGTGCCGAAGAGATTGCGCGGGTTGAGGAGCGGTCGCCGGAAGCGGAGCCGGAACGCCGTATCTCCGAGTTGTGCATATTGCTTGAGCGGTACCTTGAGCCCCCGCAGGTCGAACTCGTAAGGCAAGCCTACCGTTTCAGCGCCGACGCCCACGCCGGTCAACGCCGCCTCTCCGGTGAGGCGTACATCACCCACCCCATTGCCGTGGCGCGCATCTTGGCCGAGATGCGCCTGGACGCCGAGTCCATCGTTGCCGCGCTACTCCATGACGTCATCGAGGACACGCCCACCGCCAAAGAGGGGGTCGCCGAGCGGTTCGGCCAGGATGTGGCGGAGTTGGTGGACGGCGTCTCGAAACTGACCGCCATCGACTTCAAGAGTAAGGCCGAGGCCCAGGCGGAGAACTTCCGCAAGATGGTCCTCGCCATGGCGCAGGACATCCGCGTCATCCTGATCAAGCTCGCCGACCGTCTCCACAATATGCGCACCATCTGGGTGATGCCCCCCGCCAAACGGCGGCGGATCGCCCGGGAGACCATGGAGATCTACGCGCCGATTGCCCAGCGGTTGGGGATCAACGCGGTGCGTACGGAGCTGGAGGATCTGGGGTTCGCCGCCCTCTACCCGCTGCGCTACCGGGTCTTGAAGGAGAAGCTGGCCCGCCAGCGGGGCCGCCACGGGGTGATCCTCGACACCGTCTGCGATCAGGTGCGGCGGCGGCTGGAGGAGGCGGGGATCACGGCGGAGGTGGTGGGGCGGGAGAAGCACCTGTGGTCCATCTACCGGAAGATGGAGGAGAAGAAGGTCAACTTCCGGGACGTCTTCGATGTCTACGGCTTCCGGGTGGTGGTGGAGAGTCTGGACACCTGCTATCGGGTTCTCGGGGTACTCCATAATCTCTACAAGCCGCGGCCCGGGCGGATGAAGGACTACATCGCCATCCCCAAGGCCAACGGCTACCAGTCGATCCACACAACGCTGGTCGGTCCTCAGCGGATCCGGCTGGAGGCGCAGATCCGCACGCGGGAGATGCACGCTGTGGCCGAGTCGGGCATTGCCGCCCATTGGTTCTACAAGGATCGCAGGGAGGCCGGCAACAAGGCCCAGGCGCGGGCCCGGGAGTGGCTCCAGGACCTGATGGAGATGCAGCACAGTGCCGGCACGTCCCAGGAGTTCATCGAGCACGTCAAGATCGACCTGCTGCCCGACGAGATCTACATCTTTACCCCTCGGGGCGACATCCTCGAACTGCCCGCCAACGCTACGCCGGTGGACTTTGCCTACGCGGTCCACTCCGACATCGGCAATTCGTGCATCGCCGCCCGGGTCGACCACCGGCTGACGCCGCTGCGCACCCCCTTGCAGACCGGGCAGATGGTGGAGGTCATCACCGCCCCGGTGGCTCGTCCAAACCCCGTCTGGCTCGACTTCGTCGTCACCGCCAAGGCGCGCACCGCGATCCGCCACGCCCTCAAGCGGCTCAAGGACGAGGAGGCGGTGGATCTCGGCCGCCGGTTGGTGGAGCGGGCCATGGCGGCGCTCTCCCTCGACTTGGAGAGCGTCCCCCGGGAGCGGGTGGATGCCGTTCTGGAGGAGTTTGGCGCGGCGGCGTTGGACGATCTCTTCAAGGAAGTGGGGCTGGGGCGGCGGGTGCCGTGGCTGGTGGCCCAGCGCTTCGGCGGCCTCGATCCGGGGGCGGTGAAGCCGGGGGGCGAGACCGGGGAGACGGCGGAGGCGGCGCCGGCGCCTTCGTTGACCATCCGTGGCGGCGAGGGGGCGGTGGTGGCCTTCGGGCGTTGCTGCCGGCCGATCCCCGGCGATCCCATCGTCGGTTTCGTGAGCACGGGGCGCGGGGTGGTGATCCACCACCGGGATTGCAAAAACGTGGCCTCGTTTCGCAAGCAGGCGGACAAGTGGGTCGATGTGGAGTGGGAGCCCGGGGTGGAGGGGGAGTTCGTCACCGTTATCGCGGTGGACGTGGTCAACCAGCGCGGCGCCCTGGCGACCCTGGCGGCGGCCATCTCCTCCTGCGGCTCCAACATCGAGAATGTGGCCATCGATGAGCGCGACGGGATGGTGACCACGGTACGCTTTACCCTCACCGTGCGTGACCGCCGCCACTTGGCTGACGTGATGCGCGCCCTGCGTGCCACGGACCCGGTGCAGCGCATCACACGAAAGAGAGACGGTTGAACGCTCAGGAGAACACACCATGTCCAAGGAACCGATCCATACCGACGCCGCCCCGGCGGCCATCGGCCCCTACAGCCAAGCCGTGCGCGCCGGCGAGTTCGTCTACGTCTCGGGGCAGATCCCGCTGGACCCAGCCACCGGGGCGTTGGTGGAGGGCGATATGGAGGCCCAGGTGGTGCGGGTCTTCGAGAACCTGAAGGCCATCGCCGAGGCCGCCGGCGGCGGGCTCGACAATGCGGTGCGGGTGGCCGTCTATCTCACCGACCTCGCCCACTTCGCGCTGGTCAATGACGTGATGGCCCGCTACCTCAGCGAGCCGTACCCCTCCCGTGCGGCGGTCCAGGTGGCGGCGCTCCCCAAGGGCGCCGCGGTGGAGATGGACGCCGTGCTCCATCTGCCGTCCAGGGGGTAGGCGGACCGCACGGCGTGGTGTCGCCGCGGGAGATGGAGGGGCGCCCAGTCACCCTGCTGCCGGGGGTCGGAACGCGCTTGGCCGGGCGTCTGGAGCGCCTCGGCATCCGTACCGTGGCCGACCTCCTCTTCCATCTGCCCCACCGCTACGAGGACCGGACCCACATCCGGCCCATGGGCACGCTGCGCCCCGGCGAGAAGGCGCTGGTGGAGGGGGTGGTGGAACTGGCGGAGGTTGCGCGGGGGCGCCGCAGTCGGCTGCTCTGCCGGCTCAGCGACGGCACTGGGCGGCTCGATCTGGTCTTCTTCCGTTTCTACCCCCGGCAGGTGGAGCAACTGCGCCGGGGTGTGGTCGTGCAGTGTTTCGGGGAGGTCCGCCAGGGCTACGCCGGGATGCAGATGGCCCATCCGGAGTACCGCCAGGTGGAGGCGGGCGGCGAGGTGGGCGAGGCGGCGCTGACCCCCGTTTACCCCACCACCGAGGGGCTGGCCCAGGCCCAGCTGCGGCGGCTGGCCGAGCACGCCTTGACCCTGCTCCCGGACGCCTTGCCCGACCGATTGCCGGCGGCGTATCAGCCCGATCCCGGCTGGCCGAACTTGGAGGAGGCGCTGCGCCGGGTCCACCGGCCGCCGCCCGACGCTGACATCGACGCGCTGCTGGAGGGGTGCGACCCGGCGACGCGGCGGCTGGCCTTTGAAGAACTGCTGGCCCACCACCTGACCCTGCGCCGCCGCCGCCAGGTCCTCCAGGCGCGGGCCGCCGCCATGGTCCTCGACGGTGGAACGGAGCAAGTGGCGGCGTTCCGCGCCCGCCTGCCTTTCCAGTTGACCGCCGCCCAGGAGCGGGTGGACGCCGAGCTGGCCGCCGACATGGCGCGGCCCACCCCCATGCTCCGTCTGGTGCAAGGCGACGTCGGCTCCGGCAAGACGGTGGTGGCCGCCCTGGCGTGCCTGCGGGCGGTGGGCAGCGGCGGCCAGGCGGCGGTGATGGCGCCTACGGAGTTGCTGGCCGAACAGCACCTGCGCACCCTCCATGGCTGGTTCTCGCCATTGGGGATCGAGGTGGCGTGGGTGGGCGGAAAGAGCGGCGCGGCGGAGCGCCGGGCCGCCCTCCAGCGGATCGCCGAGGGGCGCGCAGGGGTAGCGGTGGGAACACACGCCCTCTTTCAAGATCCGGTGACCTTTCGCCGCCTGGCGCTGGTGGTGGTGGACGAGCAGCACCGCTTCGGCGTCCACCAGCGCATGGCCCTCAAGGAAAAGGGTGGTGGCGAGGTGGAGCCCCACCAGTTGATCATGACCGCCACTCCGATTCCGCGCACCTTGGCCATGACCGCCTACGCCGATCTCGACGTCTCGGCCATTGACGAGCGCCCTCCGGGGCGCACGCCGGTGCAGACGGTGGTCGTCTCCGACCGGCGGCGGGGCGAGGTGGTGGAGCGGGTCCGCGCCGCCCTGGATGAAGGGCGCCAAGCGTACTGGGTCTGCACCCTGATCGAGTCGTCCGACGAGTTGGAGGCGGAGGCCGCCGAGGAGACGGCGGCCCGGTTGCGGGAGGCGCTCCCCGGGCACCGGGTGGCGTTGATCCACGGCCGCCTGCCGCCGGCGGAGAAGGAGTCCGTCATGGCCGCCTTCGCCGCCGGCGATGTCGCGCTGCTGGTGGCCACCACCGTCATCGAGGTGGGGGTGGACGTGCCCAACGCCAGCTTGATGATCATCGAGAACGCCGAGCGCCTGGGCCTCGCCCAGTTGCACCAGTTGCGGGGGCGCGTGGGGCGTGGGCGGGCGGCATCCACCTGCGTGCTCATGTATCATGGCCCGTTGTCCGAAACGGCGCGGGCGCGGCTGGCGGTGCTGCGGGAGACCGACGACGGCTTTGTCATCGCCCGCCGGGATCTGGAGATTCGCGGGCCCGGCGAATTGCTGGGGACCCGGCAGACCGGCGCGCTGACCCTGCGGGTCGCCGACCTGGGGCGGGACGCCGGGCTGCTGGACGCGGTGGGGCGCGTCGGCGACCGGTTGTTGCGGGAGGAGCCCGGGGTGGCGGAGGCGTTGATCCGGCGTTGGGTGGGGGATGCTGAACGTTACGGGCAAGTCTGATGTCACGGGGGGCGCTCGAACGGCCGGTCGGAGGCCGGACGCGGGGGGCGGACCGTGGCCGGCGACCCACTGCGCTCCTCGCCTTCCGCCGGGATCGGTCGGACGCGCTCCCTGCGCGGCCGACCGACGCGCGCGTTGTTGCGGACCATCCATGGTCTGCACCCTGTGGGCGCGCTTTGCGCGACCCGATTCGCTCCCGGCGAATCGGTCATGCGCGCGCCTCTGCGGGGTCTTCTCCGGCTCCAGGCGGTCGCTCCGTTCGACGTCGCCGGCCACGGTCCGCCCCCCGCGTCCGGCCTCCGACCGGCCGTTCGAGCGTTGTGACGAAGGAGACTCGCCGGTTGTGGTGAATGCTTCAGGGCAGAGTGTACGGTGGACCCTGCGCGAGGCGCGGTGGCGTCCGTGGGGCGCGCCGTTGCGGCCGCCGCCGCCGCTCTGGTTGCGGCCGTTGCTGGGCGTGACCGGCTCGCTGACCGCCCACCTGGAGCGCGAGCAACCGGGACCGCTGCCGGTGACCGTGCTGGAGGCCGGGTGGTGTCGGCCGGGAGTGGAGGAGGCGGCGCGGCTTCGGTTGGCCGCCGGGCGCTTGGCCTGGGTGCGCGAGGTGGTCCTGGGCGCCGACGGCGGGCTCCGGGTCTACGCCCGCACGGTGGCCCCGGCCGCCGCGTTGACCGGA
>SKYL01000304.1 GCA_007127935.1 Halorhodospira sp.
GCCCCTCCCGCTAGCCGAAGCCCGCCTCTTGTACGGCACCGGCGACATCGAATCCGCTTTTCCCGGTGTCGGCAATACACCTGAAACCGGTGATGCCCCCCCATTAGGCCACGCCGTAGGCCAAATCCGTAACGCATACATCCTGGCCGAGTCAGCACGCGGGCTAGTAGTGGTAGACATGCACGCCGCCCACGAACGGATCGTCTACGAACGGATGAAGGCGCAACTGGCCGAAAACCGGGTCGTCCGCCAAGCGTTACTGGTCCCGGTGCGAGTGGAGACGACCCCCGCGGAGGCGGAGCGGATCGAACTCCACGCCGAGGCCCTGCTCGCGGCCGGGCTGGAGGTGGGCCGGGCGGGACCCGAGTCGGTGCGAGTCGACGCCGTCCCCGCACTGTTGTCGCGGGCCGATCCGGCCGCCCTGATCCGCGACGCCCTGGCCGCGCTGGAGCGGGGCGGAGGCGGCGAGAGCGTGGAGGACGCCGCCCACCGCGTATTGGCCACCACCGCCTGCCACGGCGCGGTGCGGGCCGGACGGCGCCTGGCGCTGGCAGAGATGGAGGCGCTGTTGCGCGATCTGGAACGCACCCCCCGGGCGGCCCAGTGCAACCACGGCCGCCCCACCTACGTGGTGCTGGACGACGAGGCCCTGGACCGGCTTTTCCTGCGGGGGCGGTAATGGTCGTCTTCGTCATGGGGCCGACCGCCGTCGGCAAGAGCGATGTGGCGCTGGAGCTGGCCCGGCGGTGGGGCGGGGAGATCGTCAGTGTCGATTCCGCCCAGGTCTATCGCGGCCTCGATATCGGTTCCGCCAAGCCCTCCCCCGAAACACGGGCGGAGATCCCCCACCACCTGCTGGACCTGCTCGATCCGTCCGAGACCTACTCCGCCGCCCGTTTCGCCGAGGATGCCGCGCGGGTGGTGGCGGACATTCAGGCGCGCGGGCGGATGCCGATCCTGGCCGGCGGCACCGGGCTCTACTTTGAAGCCCTGGAGCGCGGCCTGGCGCCCCTGCCGTCGGCCGACCCGGTGTTGCGCCGCCGCATGGAGGAGGAGGCCGCGGCGGTGGGTTGGGCGGCGTTGCACCACCGCTTGCAAACGGTCGATCCGGAGACGGCGGCCCGCATCCACCCCAACGACGCCCAGCGCATCCAACGGGCCCTGGAGGTCCACGCCCTCACCGGTGAGCCGTTGTCGCGGTTGCAGCGCCGCCGCGCCGTGCCGCCTCTGGGTCGTCTCCAGGGCCGCCTCCTGGGCGGCCCGGTACTGAAACTGATCCTGGCGCCGCCGTCCCGGGCGTGGCTCCATCGTCGGATCGAAGAGCGCTTTCACGCCATGCTCGCCGCCGGACTGGTGGAGGAAGTGGCGGCGTTGCGGCGGCGCGGGGACCTCTCCGGGGAACTGCCGGCGCTGCGGGCGGTCGGATATCGGCAAGTCTGGGCGTATCTGGACGGCGCGTACGACGAGGCGGAGATGGTTCGCCGCGGCATCGTCGCCACCCGCCGGTACGCCAAGCGCCAACTGACCTGGCTGCGCGGCCGGGAAGAGGGCCACTGGATTACCGCCGGCGAGGGTGCGAACGAAGAGGCGTCGGCCCGAGTCGAGTCATTCCGGTAAAGAGACGCCGCGCCTACCGTATTTCGGGGGCTATGATAGACTGAATAAGAGCGGTATTGTCGGGCGCTCACGGGAGCCGAATGCCCGAATAAAATCAATAATGCGGGGGGCCGTTGGAGATGGCGAAGGGGCAGTCATTGCAGGAACCGTTCCTGAACGCGCTGCGCAAGGAGAAGGTGCCGGTGTCCATCTATTTGGTGAACGGCATCAAGCTTCAAGGGCAGATCGAATCGTTTGATCAGTTTGTGGTGCTGTTGCGCAATAACGTGAGCCAGATGGTCTACAAACATGCCATTTCCACCGTGGTGCCCGCCCGTCGGGTCCGCACATCGCTTCACGCCGACGAGACGGATGTCCCGGAGGCCGGAAATATTTAATCCTCTCTATGGCTGACCGTCTTCGGGGCAGTGGCCCCGCGGATCTTTTCGAGCGCCCTTCCGGTGGGGAACGGGCGCTGGTGGTCCACGTCAAGCTGCCCGGCGACGCCCTGGACGCCCCCGAAGAGTTCGAGGCCCTGGCCGAGTCGGCCGGCGCCGAGGTGGTCGAGCGCGTCCGCCACCGGCGGAACCTGCCCGATCCGCGCACCTTCATCGGCTCCGGCAAGGTGGAGGAGATCGCGTTGCGGGTGGCCGAGCAGCAGGTGGGCTTGGTGTTGGTGGATCAGCCCCTCTCCGCCGTCCAGGAGCGAAACCTGGAGCGTGACCTCGGCTGCCGGGTGCTCGACCGCACCGGTCTGATCCTCGACATCTTCGCCCAGCGCGCCCGCAGTTTCGAAGGCCGGCTCCAAGTGGAGTTGGCGCAGTTGCGGCACATCTCCAGCCGCCTGGTGCGGGGTTGGTCCCACCTGGAGCGCCAGAAGGGCGGCATCGGCCTGCGCGGGCCGGGTGAGAAGCAGTTGGAGTTGGACCGGCGCATGATCGGCGGCCGTATCCGGCAGATCGAGCGCCGCCTGTGCAAGGTCCGGCGCGCCCGGGAAGAGGGCCGGAAGTCCCGCCGCCGCCGGCAACTGCCGGTGGTGGTGTTGGTGGGCTACACCAACGCCGGCAAGACGACGCTGTTTCGGCGGCTGACCGCCACCGACCGGGCGGGCGAGGACCGCCTCTTCGCCACGTTGGATACCTCGTGGCGGCGGGTCGATCTCCCCGGGGGGGCGGGGGCGGTGCTGGCCGATACCGTCGGTTTCATCAGCCGGCTGCCCCACGATCTGGTGGAGGCCTTCCGCTCCACGCTGGAGGAGGTGGCCGACGCCGATCTCCTCCTCCATGTGATCGATGCCGGGGCCGAGGAGCGCGACCACCAGATCGAGCAGGTGGAGGCGGTCCTCACCGAGATCGGGGCGGATGCCGTCCCGACCTTGCGGGTATACAATAAGATCGATTTGTGCGAGCGCGGGGCCGGGGTGGTTCGCTCCGGCGCCGACGGCGACCTCGATGGGGTCCGCCTGTCCGCCGTCACCGGAGAGGGTGTGGAGGCGTTGCTGGAGGTGGTGGCCGAGTACCTCGGGCCGTCCCGTATCCGGCGCCTGGTTCGCCTCTCGCCGGCCCAGGGGCGGTTGCGGGCACAGCTCTTTCGGGCGGGCCACGTCCTGGCCGAGCACTGCACCGACGGCGGTACCCTGGAACTGGATGTGGAACTGCCGGTCCATGAATTAGAGCGCCTCCATGTCCGTGAGGGGCTGGCCCGCGAAGAGGTGGCCGACCTTGCGGCCCTTCCACCGCGATCTATACAATCGGGCGCCCGGTAGACGGGTGCCCGCGAGACAACCACGGAGTTTCTGAATGGCCTGGAATGAGCCCGGCGGCGGCAGCCGCGACCCTTGGGGTGGCGGATCCCGCGGCGGTAGCAACGGGGGCGGCCCCCCCGATCTTGATGAGGTCTTCCGCAAATTTCGCGACCAACTCCGCGGGATGTTCGGCGGTAAGGTGCCCAGCGCCCCGTCCGGTGGTCCCGGCGCGGGGATCGTCGGCCTGCTGGTGGCTGCGGCCCTCGTGGTGTGGGGGCTGTCCGGCATCTACATCGTCGACACCGGCTGGCGCGGTGTGGAGCTGACCTTCGGCCGCCACGTGGGCACCACCGGCCCCGGACCCCATTGGCATTGGCCTCGTCCCATCGGCCAGGTGGAGCGGGTCAACGTGGAGGAGCGGCGGATCATCGAGATCGGCTACGAGAGCGTCCAAGGGCGGTCGCGGCCGGTGTTGCACGAGGCGCTGATGATCACCCGCGATGAAAACATCGTAAACGTCCAATTGGCGATGCAGTACCAGGTGGACGATCCGTTCCTCTACCTGTTCAATTTCCGCATGCCCGACGACGCCCTGAAGCAGGTCACCGAGAGCGCGGTGCGTGAGGTGATCGGCAAGCGGGAACTCGACTTCGTGCTCACCGAGGGTCGGACCGAGGTGGCCCAGGAGACTGGCCGCCTCGCCCAAGAGGTGATGGACGAGTACCGCACCGGGTTGCGGGTGGTCCAGTCCGTGGTGCAGGACATCCAGCCGCCGGAAGAGGTGCAGTCGGCCTTCGAGGATGCCATCCGCGCCCGTGAGGACGAGCAGCGGACCATCAACCAGGCCCAGGCCTACGCCAACGAGTTGATCCCCCGGGCCTTGGGTCAGGCCGCCCGGGTGCTGGAAGAGGCCGAGGGTTACCGCGAGCAGGTCATCGCCCAGGCCGAGGGTGATGCCTCCCGCTTCAATGCGATTTTCGAGGAGTACCGCCACGCGCCGCAGATCATGCGCCAACGCCTCTACCTGGAGACCATGGAGGAGGTGCTGAGTAACGTCAGCAAGGTGATGATCGATGTGGACGGCGGGCAACCGTTGATGTACGTGCCCCTGGACAAGCTGATGGAGCGCCGCGCCGTGGCGCCGGACTTCGGCGCCGCCGCCGACCCGCGGGCCGACCGTCCGGCGGAGCGCGATGCCGCCGCCTCGACACGGCGGGCCCGAGAGGCGCTGCGTGATAGGGGGATCCGGTGATGCAGTTCTTAAAGACCGTGTTTCTGCCGCTGCTGGTGGTGGCGGCCATTCTGGGTTACTTCTCGGTCTTCACCGTCTCCGAGAAGGAGGTGGCCCTCAAGTTCCGGCTGGGTGAGGTCATCGCCGAGGACTATGAGCCGGGCTTGCACTTCAAGACGCCGTTCGTCAACAACGTGCGGAAGTTCGATGCCCGGGTGCAAAATCTGGACGCCCAGCCCGAGCGGTTCCTGACGTCGGAGAAGAAGAACCTCATCGTCGACACCTTCGTCAAGTGGCGGGTCAGCGACGCCCGGTCCTACTACACCACGGTGGGTGGCGACCCGGAGCGCGCCAACGCCCGTATCCGCGAGATCGTGCGCGACGGCCTGCGGGCCGAGTTCGGTAAGCGCGAGGTGCAGGACATCATCTCCGGCGAGCGGGTGCAGATCATGGAGATCCTGCGCACCCAGGCCGCCGAGGCGTCGCGGGCCCTGGGCGTCGACGTGCTCGACGTGCGGCTGAAGCGCATCGACCTGCCCGAGGACGTCACCGGCTCGATCTTCGACCGCATGATCGCCGATCGTGAGCGGGTGGCCAGGGAGATCCGCGCCCGCGGTGACGAGGCCGGCGAGCGGATCCGCGCCGACGCCGACCGCCAGCGCACCGTCATCCTGGCCGAGGCGTATCGGGACGGCGAGACCATGCGCGGTGAGGGCGACGCCATCGCCGCGGCGGTCCTGGCCGAGGCCTACGGGCAGGACGAGGAGTTCTTCGCCTTCCATCGGAGCCTGCGTTCGTACCGGACCGCGTTCCGGGACGAGAACGACATCCTGCTGTTGTCCCCGCGTTCGGACTTCTTCCGGTACTTCGACGCCGGAAGCCCCGCGGGTGAGCGGTAAGGATGATCCGGTGTGACCGATCTGCTCTCCGCGGTGGCGTTGCTGCTGGTGCTGGAAGGGGTCTTGCCCGCGGCCAGCCCGGGGGCCATGCGGCGGGTCTTGTTGCAGGCAGCCGAGATGGACGACGGTAGCCTGCGCAAGGTGGGCCTCTTCTCCATGGCGGCGGGCGCGTTGTTGCTCTACTGGGTGCGCGGCTGATGGAATCCGATCGACGTTGGCTCCTCCCCGACGGGGTGGATGAGTTGCTGCCGCCGGAGGCCGGGCGCGCCGAGGCGTTGCGCCGCCGGCTCCTCGACCTCTATGCGGCGTGGGGCTATGAACTGGTCATGCCCCCGTTCATCGAATACCTGGAGTCCCTGCTGACCGGGACCGGCCGCGCCCTCGATCTCCAGACCTTCAAGATCACCGACCAAGTCTCGGGCCGGACC
>SKYL01000059.1 GCA_007127935.1 Halorhodospira sp.
CCCTCGGCGCCGACGTTCTTCCGGACCCTTTCGCCTTGCCTGTGGAACCACCCGCCACCGAGGCCTCGCCTCCCGCGCCCGAGCCGCCACCTCCGCTGGAGTTGGCGGTGATCCCTTTGGCGCACGCGGATGCGGCGGAGATGGTGGAGTTGCTGGGGGGCGGCGGGGCCGGGGTGGCCTCGGAGCGGGGGCGGCTCAGTGTCGATCCGCGGACCAACACGGTGGTGGCCCACGACACCGAGGAGCGCATCGCGGCGATGCGGGCCTTGCTCGAGGAGTTGGACCGGCCGCCGGCCCAGATCCTGATCGAGGCGCGCATCGTCCTCGTCTCCGGCGGTTATGCAAAGCAGTTGGGCCGGCGACTGGGGGTCACCGCACGCGGCGAGGGGGGCGCGGTGGGGGCAACCCCGGCGCCGCTGCCGGGCGTGGCCGGAGACGACGGCATGATGGTGGATCTCCCCGCGACCGACCCGGCAGGTTCTTTCGGCGTCGCGGTGGGACGGGTGGGCACCTCGCTGCTGCAACTGGAGCTGACCGCCATGGAGGCGGAGGGGCACGGCCAAGTGATTTCCACCCCGCGGGTGGTCACCACCCAGCGGCGGGAGGCACGCATCCAACAGGGCGTGCAGATCCCTTACCAGCAGTCGGCCGAGTCCGGCGCCACCACTATCGCCTTCCGCGAGGCGACGCTCTCCCTAACCACCACCCCGGCGGTCACCGGCGACGGGCGCATCGACCTCGAGTTGCGGGTGACGAAGGACGCGGTGGGCCAGACCTTCAACGGTGTGCCCAGCATCGACACCCAGGCGTTGGCCACCCAACTGCGCATCCGCGACGGCGAGACGGTGGTCCTCGGCGGCGTCTACGAACAGGAGCGCCACGAGTCTTCGCGCCGGGTTCCATGGCTGGCCGACCTGCCGCTCATCGGCTGGCTCTTCCGCAGCCGCGACCAACGGGAGCGATACTCGGAACTGCTGATCTTCGTCACCCCAACACTACTGGAAGAGTAAGTCGCCATGGCGAACGCTCCGTCATTGCGACGGCTTCCGTCATTGCGAGCGTAGCGAAGCAATCTCCGGCGGTTAGACGTCAACCCATGGAGATTGCTTCGTCGCTCCGCTCCTCGCAATGACGGGGGGGTGCCGAACCATCAAGTCAGATGCTTGGGATCGAAGAGCCGGTCGTACTCGGCGATGGCGAAGCGGTCGGTCATCCCGGCGATGTAGTCAGCCACCGCCCGAGCGCGGCCGCGCCCCCCCCTGCGCTCTTCCAGGTCGGCCACGGCGCGGAGCGCCCCGTCGGGCAATAGCTCCGGCTCGTCCATGAAGGCGGCGAAGAGATCCCGCACCACCCGCTGGCTCTTGCGCACCATGCGCAGCACCCGGTAGTGGCGGTAGAGGGCGTGGTAGAGGAAATCCTTTAACGCCCGGTGCTGCCGCGCCATCTCCGGGCTGAAGTCCACCAGGTCGACGCCGGCCGCACGCACCTCGTCCACCGAGGCCGGGGCGAATTCACGGAGGCGGCGGCGGCTCTCTTCGATGAGATCGCAGACCTGGATGTTGATCATCCGCCGCACCACCTCGTAGATCACCCGCCGCTCGTCCAACCCCGGATGCGCCCGCTCCACCTCGTCGAAGAGCGGCCCCAGCAACTCCGTCTCCCGGCACGCGGCCACCGTGAGCAGCCCGGAGCGCAGGCCGTCGTCCACGTCGTGGCTGTTATAGGCGATACCGTCGCAGGTGTTGACCAGTTGCGCCTCCAGGGTCGGCCGCCCGCCGTTGACGAACCGCTCGGCCACGTTGCCCAGCCGCGCCGCCACCTCCGGGGTGCAGCGCTTGAGCAGCCCCTCGCGGGTCTCGAAGGTGAGGTTGAGGCCGTCGAACTCAGCGTACCGCTCCTCCAGCTTGTCCACCAGGCGCAGGGACTGGATGTTGTGCTCGAAGCCGCCCAGCCCCTCCATGCACTCGGCCAGCGCGTCCTGGCCGGCGTGGCCGAAGGGGGTGTGGCCCACGTCGTGGGCCAAGGCCATGGCCTCCACCAGGTCGATGTTGAGCCCCAACGCCTGGGACGCGGTGCGGGCGATCTGGGCCACCTCCAGCGTGTGGGTCAGGCGGGTGCGGTAGAGATCGCCCTCGTGGTTGACGAAGACCTGGGTCTTGTACTCCAGCCGCCGGAAGGCGGTGGAGTGGATGATACGGTCGCGGTCGCGCTGGTACTCGCTGCGGTGGAGCGGCGCCGACTCCCGATGGCGCCGCCCCCGGGTGGTGGCGTCGGCGGCGGCGCACGGCAGACGGGGCGGAGGCTGGAACGTCATCGCTCAGTGGGCCGCGTCGTGGTGCCGGAAATATCCGGCCAAGGTCTTCCGCAACGCCTCGTCATCGAAATCGGCCGTAACCACCGCCTCGCCGATGGCCCGCAGCAGCACCAACCGCAACCGGCCGCCCCGCGCCTTCTTGTCGACGCTCATCAGCTCCATGAAGCGCTCCGGCGGGATGTGGGGCGGCGCCGTGGGCAGGCCGAAGCGGCGCAGCAGCGCCTCGGTGCGGGCCACATCGTCCTCGCCGATCCACCCCATCTCGGCGGACATCCGCGCCGCCATGCACATGCCGGCGGCCACCGCCTCGCCGTGGAGCCACGAGCCGTAGCCGGTGTGGGTCTCCACCGCGTGACCGAAGGTGTGCCCCAGGTTGAGCAGCGCCCGCACCCCGCCTTCCAACTCGTCGGCGGCCACCACCTCCGCCTTGTTGCGGCACGACTCGGCGATGGCGTGGGTCAGCGCGTCGCTCTCCCGGCGCAGCAGCGCCTCGGCGTTCTCCTCCAGCCACCGGAAAAACGCCGGATCGCGAATCAGCCCGTACTTGACCACCTCGGCGATGCCGGCCTTCAACTCCCGCTCCGGCAGCGTATTGAGCACGTCGGTATCGGCGATCACCGCCCGCGGCTGGTGGAAGGCGCCAATCATGTTCTTGCCCAGCGGATGATTGACGCCGGTCTTGCCGCCCACCGATGAATCGACCTGGGCCAGCAGCGTCGTCGGCACCTGGATGAACGCCACCCCGCGCTGGTACGAAGCGGCGCAAAAGCCGCCGATATCCCCCACCACGCCGCCGCCCAGGGTGATCACCGTCACCCAGCGGTCGCAGCGGTGCTCCAGCAACGCATCGAAGACCCGCGTACAGGTGTCGAGGGTCTTGTACCGCTCGCCGTCCGGCAGGACCACGTCGTGGAGGGCGTAACCGGTGAGGGCATCGCGGACGGTGTCCTCGTAGTGCGGCTCCACCGTCTCGTTGGTCACCACCAGCGCCTGCTCCCCGGCCAGGTGCGGAACGTAGAGGTCGGCCCGGCCCAGAATGCCCGGCCCGATATAGATCGGGTAGCGGCGCGCCCCCAGCTCCACCCACAGCGTCTTCATCACCGCCCCTCCGGATCATTGGAGAGCGCCCGCACCACCCGCTCCGCCACCGAACGCGCCGTCCCGCCGGTGGTCTCCACCACCACGTCGGCCACCTCGCGGTAAAGCGGCTCCCGCCGCTCCATCAGGGCGCTCAGGCGGCCCTCCGGGTCCTCGGTTTGGAGCAGCGGGCGGTTGCGGTCGCCCCGGGTCCGCTCCAATTGCACCGCGACCGGCGCGTGGAGGTAGACCACCACCCCCCGGGCGCCGAGCACGTCACAGTTGGCGGCCGTCTCCACCACGCCGCCGCCGGTGGCCAGCACCACGTCGTCGCGATCGGTCAACTCATCGACCAACGCCGCCTCCCGGCGCCGGAAGCCCTCTTCGCCTTCGACGTCGAAGATCCAGGGGATGGAGACCCCGGTGCGCGCTTCCAACTCGGCGTCGGCGTCGATGAACGTCAGCCCCAGGCGGCGGGCCAGCTCGCGGCCGACGCTGCTCTTACCGGAACCCATGGGGCCTACCAAAAAGATACGGCGGGGAATCTTGGTCAGTGTCATGGAGCAAACTTTAGCACTCAATGGCACCGATATCGCACCCAGTTCGGTGCGACGGCGAAGCGCGACGCCCCCGATCTATGGCAAAGTAAGCCCCTTATGGACGGGCACTATCTCCACATCGGCGGGCAACACATCCTTTACGATCCGGTGCGCCTCGGCGCCCCCGGGGCGGATCTGTTCGACCCCGCCGCGCTGGCCGCCGCCGGGCGGCTCGCCGGGCGCCCCGAGGGCGGCCGCGGAAGCGCGCTGTTCATCACCCTGGACGGTGGCATCCAAGCGGTGCTCCGTCCCTACCGGCGCGGCGGTCTGCTGGCCAATCTGCTGGGCGACCGCTACCTGCGCGCCCCCCTGGCCTATACCCGCCCGTGGCGCGAGTTCCGCATGCTCGCCCGCCTCAAGCGGGAAGGGCTGCCGGTGCCGGCGCCGCTGGCCGCGCGCGTGGTCCCCGACGGCCTCATCTACCGCGGCGACATCCTGGTGGAACGGCTCACCGATACTGAAACCCTGGCCGAAGCCCTGACCCGCCGCGCCCTGGAGCCGGGCCAGTGGCAGCGCGTCGGCGAGGCGGTGGGGGCGCTCCACCGGCGGGGCATGGACCACGCCGACCTCAACGCCCACAACATCCTGCTGGCCCGCGACGGCACCGTCCACATCATCGACCTCGACCGCGCCCGGCTGCGCCGCCCCGGCCGTGGCTGGCAACACCGCAACCTCCAACGCCTGGAGCGCAGCCTGCGCAAACTCGCCGGCGAGCGGGACGGCTTCCACCCCCTCGACACCGACGGCCTGGAGGCCCTGCTGGACGGCTGGGACCGCCGCACGCGGGCTGATATGATCCCGGAATGACAGACGGTTACCACGACGGTAGGCGATGATCGAGGAACACACTCTCCCCGGTGACTCCTGGTACTTGGTCTACACCAAGCCCCGACAAGAAGACAAGGCGTGGTGGAACCTCGACCGGCAGCAGTTCCGCTGCTACCTGCCCTACGTGCGTACCCGACGGCGGCGCCAGGGGCGGTACGAGACCGTCACCGAGCCGATGTTTCCGCGCTACCTCTTCATCCGCCTCGCCGCCGGGGTCGAGGACTGGAGCCCGATCCGCTCCACCCTGGGCGTCTCCCACCTGGTGCGCTTCGGCCCCTGGCCCGCGCGGGTGCCCGACACGCTGGTGGAGACCATCCGCCGGCGCGCCCGGGACGGCTTCTGCGACCTCTGCCCCGAACCGCTGAAGACCGGCGAGAAGGTCCGTGTCCTCGACGGCCCGTTCCGGGGATACGAAGGGATCTTCCGCACCCCGCGCGGCGAAGAGCGGGCCATGATCCTGCTTGATGTAGCCGGCCAATACACCACACTGCTCATCTCCCAGCACCAACTGGAGAGGGCGTAACAGGAGAGCCCACCGTGCCCGACCAGCAGACCCACGAGCGCACCGACCTGATCCAACCCAACGCCCTGAACCGCGTGGAGGTCACCGGGAAGGATCTGCCGTTGTCGTGCCCGATGCCGGGGATGTACCTGTGGAGTTCCCACCCCAAGGTCTATCTTCCCATCCGCAAGACCGGCGAAGAGCAGTGTCCGTACTGCGGGACTGTCTACGTACTTAGGGAGGCAGGGTAGGGATTGCTTCGTCGCTTCGCTCCTCGCAATGACGGGGGAACTCCTTGCAATGGCGTGTTGCCGCGTCCCACCGTGCCGGTGACCCGCCGCTCGATTCGACGGGGATTATTGCCTGCCGTCCTGGTTGGAACGTTGTTGGGGGCCTGGAACCCGGCCGTCGCCGGAGAGTTTCCCCATGAGGTCCTCCTGGCCGAGGGGTGGCGAGTCAGTGCCGGTTACGGCAGCCTCTCGCTGGATGACGGTCGCGAGGCCGGCGGCGCGGCCACCATCACCATCGGCAACGGCGCGCTGATCCGCAGCGAGCGTGGCGCCCGTTGGGATTTCGA
>SKYL01000328.1 GCA_007127935.1 Halorhodospira sp.
ACGGCTGAGATTCCGGTGATCATGCTCACCATTGTCAGCGACCGGGAGATGGGCTACTCCCTCGGCGCCTCGGACTACTTGATCAAACCGGTCAACCGGGACGACCTGCGCCGGGTGCTGGTCCGCTATACCGAGCCCCATCCCACCGGCACGGTCCTGATCCTGGAAGACAACCCGGACGCCCTCGAACTGGCCCGGCGGGTCATCCAGAGCGAGGGACACCGTGTGGTGACGGCGGAAGACGGGCTGGAAGGGCTGCAACGCCTGGAACAGTGCGTACCGGATCTCATCCTCCTTGACCTGATGATGCCGCGGATGGACGGTTTCGGCTTCCTCGCCGCGCTGCGCTCCCGACCCGAGTGTGCCCGGATTCCAGTGGTGGTCCTCACTGCCATGGAGTTGACCCAGGAGCAACGGGACCGCCTCAACGGCCGCGTGGCGGAGATCCTGGAGAAGGCGAGCACGCCGGCTTCGGCGTTGCTGGAACAGATACGGCGCTTTGTGACCCATGCCGGTGCGGACCCACGGAGCGTTGTCGTATGAACGAGGCCACAACCCTTCGCCCGGACGACGAACCGTGGGCCCACCGGGCGGCGCTGGCCCATATCCGCCAGGAGTTGCAGGCGCCCATCAGCGCCATCATCGGCTATACCGAGATGCTGTTGGATGAGGCTTCCGTTTGCGACTGCGGCGACCAGGCCCTGCCTGACCTGGAGCGGATCCGGGGAGCCGCCCACGATCTGTTGGAACTCTCGGAACAACTGCTCGACGCTGACCGGCTGGAGGCGCTGGAGCCCGGCCACGAGATGGCCGCGTTGGAATCCCGCATCCGCCACGACCTGCGCAACCCACTCAACGCCATCCTCGGCTATGCGGAGATGCTCCTGGAAGAGGCGTAGGAGGGGGGGCTGCCGCTTATCGGGCCGGACCTCAGGCAACTGCTGGCCGAGGCCGGCCGGCTCCAAGAGAGCCTGGAGAGCGTCGTCAAGCTGACCCATGGCGACGAGCGGGTCCCCACCGGCGGCAACACCCACGCCATGGCCGCCATGGCCGCGCACCTGGCCCGCTCCATTCAGCCCACAACCACCACCCGGGAACACGAACCGGGCCACATCCTGGTGGCCGATGACAACGACTCCAATCGGGAGCTGCTGGTGCGGTGGATCGGGCGGCTCGGCCACCATGTCATGGCGGCCAAGGACGGACACGAAGCGTTGGCTATGCTTCAAGAACAAGACTTCGACGTGGTATTGCTCGACTTGATCATGCCCGGGCTCAACGGCATCGAGACCCTCGGCATCATCAAGCAGGACCAACGGCTCTCCGGCATCCCGGTCATCATGATCTCCGGCCTCCGTGAGATGGACGGCATCGTCCACTGCATCGAGGCCGGCGCCGAGGACTACCTGCCGAAACCAATCAACATGACGTTGCTGCGCGCCCGCCTGGGCAGCTCCCTCCAGCGCAAACAGCTACGCGACCGGGAGCGATTGCATCTGCGAGAGCTCGAGCGGGAGAAGCGGCGCAGCGAGGACCTACTGCTAAACATCCTGCCTACCGCCATCGTGCCCCGCGTCCACGCCAACGAGGAGTTGATCGCCGACTACTACGACGCGGTCACCGTCCTCTTTACCGATCTGGTGCGGTTTACTGATCTCGCCGCCAGAACCGAGGTCAATGAACTGGTAGAGCGCCTCAATCGTCTGTATTCCGATTTCGACGCCCTGGCCCAGCGTTACGGCGTGGAGAAGATCAAGACCAACGGCGACTCCTACATGGCCGCCGCCGGGCTGCCGGAGCCCCGGTCCGATCACGCCGAAGCGGCGGCCACCCTAGCGCTGGAGATGCTGCGCTCGGTGGAGCGGATCAACGAGGGGGTGAAGCACCCGTTCCGCGTCCGCATCGGTCTCCACTCCGGGCCGGTGATGGCCGGTGTCATCGGCTCCCACAAGTTCGCCTACGACATCTGGGGCGATACCGTGAACACCGCCTCACGCATGGAGTCTTACAGCGAACCGGGGCGCATCCACCTCTCCCCCGCCACCGCCCACCTTCTGCCATCACGCTTCCCCTGCGTCTCTCGCGGGGTTCGCCAGATCCGGGGCAAAGGGGAGATGGAGACCTTTTACTTGGCCTCTCCCGCCATCTCGCGGATAGCCGCCCACTGATCCGTCGTCACCGGCACAATGGAGAGCCGGTTGCCCTTGCGCAGCAGCGGCAGCCCCTCCAAGCGCGGCGAACGGCGCATCTCCTGGAGGGTCACGGTGCGTGACCACTTCTCCACAAAACGGACATCGACACAGTACCAGCGGGGCCATTCGGGATCGCTCTTCGGATCGTAGTGCTCGTCCTCCGGATCGAAGGCCGTGGGGTCGGGATACGCCTCGCTGGCGATCTCCATCACCCCCACCACGCCCGGCGTCTTGGTGTTGGAGTGGTAGAAGAAGGCCTGGTCACCGGGACGCATGTGGTCGCGGATCATGTTCCGCACCTGGTAGTTGCGCACCCCGTCCCACATCTCGACCCCGCCTGGCGCCGCCGCCAGGTCGTCGATCCCGAAGCAGTCGGGCTCCGATTTCATCAACCAGTCGTTCATACCCCCTCCCGCCACCGGCCGCTGGTCCGCCGGCGAAAACGCATGATCCCCCGCTCCGTAATCACGGCCCGTAACGGCACATCCCACGCCGCACCGGGCAACGAGGCCACCTGCTGGCAGGTGTAGGCGAGCCCCACCACCCGCACCGGGTGCCAATGCCTGCCGTGCAGGAATGAGAAGGTGGTGTCGTAGTAGCCGCCCCCCATGCCCAGGCGGCGCCCCAACGGATCGAAGCCCACCAGCGGCGCCAATACCAACGAAAGGGAGGTGGCCGCCACCACCGGTCCGCTGTTCGGGGGTGGCTCCGCCAGCCCGTACCGGTTCCGCCGCAACGGGCCGTTGGGACGATGGCGGCGAAAGTGAAGCCGCCGGCTGCCGGGGACCACCACCGGCAGGTAGACCCACACCCCTTCGTCATGGAGGGCGCGGATCAACCGCCGCGTGCCCACCTCACCGTCGGCGTCCAGGTAGCAGGCGACCCGGCGGGCGCCACAGCGGCGCACCAGAGAGAGGGCGTGTTTTTGGATCTTCCGGTCGGCGAGGCGCCGGTAGCCGCCCGACAGGGCGCGGCGGCGGCTGCGCAACTGGCTCCGGATGACGGGCTTCGGATGCAAGGCGTGCGGCTATCCTTCCAGCGCGCCGGCCGAGGCCGGCGTGTGCCTTGGAATCGAGGACGGAGACACTCCCCGCAATGCCGTACGGGCGTTGCCCTTGAACCCTGAGGTTCAGTTGGGGCGGCGGGACCCACCTTAGGCTTTCCACTACGCGGTGGACTTGCACACCGGTCGGCCCACGCTGATCCCCGGGGCGTCGATTTGAGGCTCAAGATCACTCGGCCCGACATCGCGCACCACAGGGAGTGTCATGGCTCCATCATGGCCCACGGGTCCATGGTGTGCAAGCCGGGATCCGACAACCAGGCTCTACTTTCTAGCCGAAGTGTTGCATTCAAAGACCCTGGGCACCCCGTCGCAACCAGTTGTGCACAAATGCCAATTTATGGCGGGCGTGGCTCGACAACACGAACGGATAGAGATCCGATAACCCCATGGAGCGATTGATGTGGTTGACGCCCACGGTAAGCGCGGCCGTAATTTGGATCAGCCGCTCGGCATCAGGCTCCGAATAGGGGTCCCAGCCGGCGCTTGGTATCTGCGGCGATGACAGCCCGGTGGCCACGAAGCTGTCGGCGATGTCCGTCAGGTGCAGCAGGTGCGCCGCCGTTTCCGCCCAATCCTCATGGGGGTGTGCGGAGGCGTAACTGGTCAGGTAATACTGTTTCCACTCGGCCGGCGGGCCGTTCTCGTAGTGGTATTCAAGCGCCGCCGGATAATCAATCCGCTCATCACCGAACATGGCGCGGAATGCATCGAGAAAATCATTGCGAAGGCTAAGCCGCCACCAGAGCATGTGGGCAAGCTCGTGGCGCATGTGGCCGATCATGGTGCGATAAGGCTCTTGCAGGGCTTCGCGGCGGGTGGTGAGCAGGATGGGGTCCACCTCAGCCACGCTGATAGTGACCACCCCCTCGGCGTGCCCCATGGGAACGGGGGTCGGACCTTCCGCAAGCAGATGAAATACTGGCCGTGCACCTGGATCCTCCGGCCGAAACCAATGCCAGCGCCCCAGATTATCCAGTGCCCACCGCTTGGCCGCCTCGGTCTGCGCCCAGTTGGGAATGGCATTGGCGATCGAAAGATCAGGCGCCAACGCCGTCATTGCGCAGGATCGGCAGAATGCACCCTCTTCCGGCGCTATCCAGTTACACCCGATTCTATCCCTGTTGGCACAGAACGGCGGCATCGGCAGAAAAGCCCGCGCCTGGGGGTCATAGGCGACAGGCGTCCCGTCGGCCGTGGCGAGGTTGTCGAACCAGAGAGAGCCGGCACCAACCGGATTGGCAAAGACACGCATCAGGGAAAATCCGAAAAGACGTCAGCTGTCGTAATAATCCTATCCAGCCCCAGCGGACATACCGTTAAGCAACTCACCTGCATTATTACAAGCGTCTACCTTGAAAAACACGAACCAGCAATACCACGACCGCAATCGCCAAGAGGATATGAATGAGCCCACCCATGGTGGTTGAGGTAAAAAGCCCCATTAGCCATAGGACAATCAGGATAACTATAATGATCTCAAGCATTTATTTTCACCGGATCAAGTTTTTAACCAGGATGCGAGCAAAATCACACCGCATACGGCCGCACCGATACCGAACACAAAGTACCAAGTTGTCGAGTCGGTGAATCTCCCCGTGAATGTTTCATGTATCTGCTCGCCGACACTCTGCGACGCAGTGTAGCCGAGATATAGAAGCACTGCGGCCGCGACGAGAAAGACAATGCCTAAAAGTAGATTGACCTGCATGATTGCACCCGTGCCTATGAGTATCTGTCGATACCATAGCAACACTTCAAACCGGTATGGTCTGTGCTGTGGCGCACCAACTAAGCAGGGCAGCAACGGATTACCGATCCTGCTCCACCGCTTCGGCGATCCGCGCATCCAGGGCCGCGATCCGTTGGCGGACATCGGCCATGCGTTGATTCTCGGCCTGAGCTTCCAACAGCTCATGGGCGATGTTCAGCGCCGCCATCACCGCGATCCGGTCGGTACCCACCACCTTCCCGGCGGCGTGGATCTCTCGCATCTTGCGGTCGACGTAATCCGCCGACTGGAGGAGCCCTCCCTTGGCCTCCGGCGGACACGCCACGGTGTAGTCGTGACCCAGAATCTTGACCTTGACCGGCTCGGACATGATCAGTGGTGCTCCATCGCCTTGAGGCGGCCGATGATGGATTCGATCTGGGCACGGGCCAGATCGTTCTTTCCTTGCAGCGAGGCCCGCTCGGCGTTGAGTTGGGTCTGGGACTCGCGCAGGGCGTGGTTCTCCGTGCGCAGCCGCTGGCAGAGCCGCAGGAGTTCCTCCACCCGCTGCTCCAGCCGAACCAGCTCTTCGACCGAATAATCAGGCACTTGCCGATACCTCCTAAAGTTCCACTATAGAATGGTGCAGCGCAGTGGTCAATGACGGTCGGCAGCGTGCCGGGGCCAGGACGGCGGGGCTGGGTGAATCCCGCTTCGGCGACGTCGAACGGAGCGACCGCCCGGAGCCGGATTAGCCCCGAAGGGCGCGCACAAGGATGTGCGCGCCGGCCTGCGCGCCTGGACCGATTCGCCG
>SKYL01000044.1 GCA_007127935.1 Halorhodospira sp.
AAGGCCCCGACGATGACGTAGGGCCGCTTTTCCGCCAACGCCTGGGGCGTCGTCGCACCCGTATGGACCAGCAGGATGGTGGCAATGGGCACCTGAAAGGCGACACCGAAGGCGAAGAAGATGGTGAGCACAAAGGAGAGATACTCGCCGATGTCGGTCATCATCGAGACCCCCTCGGGGGTCACATAGGCGAAGAAGGCGAAGGCCAGCGGGAAGACCGCGAAGTAGGCGAAGGCGGCGCCGGCGTAGAAGAGCCCCGTGCTGGAGACCACCAGCGGCCAGACCAATCGGCGCTCGTGACGGTAGAGCCCCGGCGCGACAAAGGCCCATATCTGGTAGAGCGTGTACGGCACGGTGGCAAAGACGGCGGCCACCAGGGCGAGCTTCATCGGGATCAGAAAGGGGGACGCCACCTTGATGGCGATCATCGACGTGCCCTCGGGGAGCACCTCGCGCAACGGCCCGGAGAGGGCGGCGTAGATCTCGTCGGCAAAAGGGTAGAAGGCCAAAAACGCCAACAGGACGGCCGCCACGACCTTGAACAAGCGACTGCGGAGTTCCAGCAGATGGGCCAGCAGGGGCTGGTCCTGCATCGTCTCCTCGGTCTCCTCGTCGGTGCGGTTTCCCGGGCTCACCGGTCCGCCTCCCGATCCGAGGCGCCGGCGCCGGTCTCAGGCGGGTTGGAGGGCGCTTCCGCCTGCTTGGGCGCCTCCACGGCCTTCTTGGTCTCCTCGGCCGCCGACTCGATGCTCGACAGCGGCTCATCGACAATGCCAGTCTGCAGCTTGCGCCGGACCTCGGCCACCTCCTTCTCGAAGTCCCAACCGACCTTCTCGACCTGGCGGCCCTCCTCCTCCACTTGGCGGCCGATGCCGTCCACCTCCTTGCGGATCGAGTCGCCCGCCTTGCGCAGGTCCTCGATGCGCAACTCGCGCTCTACTTCACTCTTGGCGGCGTTGAAGGCGCCCCGCGCCCGGCCGATCCAGTAGCCCAGCACCCGCGCCGTGCGCGCCATCCTCTCGGGCCCCAGGATCAGGAGCCCGATAAGGAAGATGACCAGAACCTCCCAGAGGCCGAGATCAAACATCGCTCGCCGCCGTCAGTACGGCCGGCTCAGGAGGCTTTGCGGTCTTGTTGCTCGCCGGCGGACTCCGCCGTATCGGCCTTGGCCTGCGCCGCGGGCTGGGCCTCGCGCGCCTGCGTCGTGCCTTCCGCCGCACCCTCCTGGGCTTGGTTTTCCAGCTGCGACTCGCCTTCCTTCTTCTCGTCGCCTTCCTCGCCGCCCTCGCCCTCCTTCATCGACTCCTTGAAGCCACGGATGGCGCCCCCGAGGTCACCGCCGAGGTTGCGCAGCTTCTTGGTGCCGAAGAGCAATAGGACGATGAGCAGGATGATCAGCAACGACCAGATATTGAAACCCATGACGACTCTCCTCCGGCGCCCATCGGCGCTGTGAAATAGTATGCAATGCTCCCGGTCAGCCTTTCCGGGACGCCTTCTCTTCGAGGCCGGAGCACCCAAACCGGCGTTCCAACTCCGCCAGCACCTCCCCCGGCGTGATACCCCTGGCCGAAAGCATGATCAGGCTATGGAACCACAGATCGGCGGTTTCATAAATGACTTGCTCGCGGTCGCCGCCCTTGGCGGCGATCACCGCCTCGGTGGCCTCCTCGCCGACCTTCTTGAGGATCGCATCGAGCCCCTTGTGGTGGAGCTTCGCCACATAGGAAGCCTCCGGGTCGCCACCCTTGCGCGCCTCCACCACCGCGGCGAGGCGCTCCAGCGTCTGATTGGAATCCGTCATAACCGCACCGGGATCCCGTGTTCCGCCATCAACCGTTTGGCCTGCTCCACCGTGTACTCCCCGAAGTGGAAGATGCTGGCCGCCAGGACCGCATCGGCGCCGCCCTTCACGACGCCGTCCACCAAGTGCTCCAGCTTGCCGACGCCGCCCGAGGCGATCACCGGCACCGGCACCGCGTCGGAGACCGCCCGCGTCAGCGCCAGGTCGAACCCCTCGCGGGTGCCGTCGCGGTCCATGCTGGTGAGCAGGATCTCGCCGGCGCCGAGATCGGCCATCTTCCGCGCCCACGCCACCGCGTCGAGCCCGGTGGCCTTACGGCCGCCGTGAGTGAAGACCTCCCAGCGCTGCGGATCGTTCCCCACCTGTTTGGCGTCCACCGCCACCACGATGCACTGGGAACCGAAGCGCGACGCCGCCTCGGCCACCACCTCGGGGTTATGCACCGCGGCGGTGTTGATGGCCACCTTGTCGGCGCCGGCGTTGAGCAGGCGGCGGACATCGGCGGTGGCGCGCACGCCGCCGCCCACCGTCAGCGGGATGAAGACCTGACCGGCGACCGCCTCCACCACCTCGACGATGGTGTCGCGGTCCTGGTGGCTGGCGGTGATGTCGAGAAAGCAGAGTTCGTCGGCGCCCATGGCGTCGTACCGCCGCGCCACCTCCACCGGGTCGCCGGCGTCGCGGATCTCCACGAAACGTACGCCCTTGACCACACGGCCGGCGTCCACGTCGAGACAGGGGATGATCCGCCGTGCGGTCATGCCGCCTCCCCGGCGACGCGGATGGCCTCGGCCAGGTCCATGCCGCCGTCATAAATGGCGCGCCCGACGATGGCCCCGGCGATACCGTCGGCGGCCGCCGCGCTCAAGGCGCGGATATCGTCCAGGGTGCTGACCCCGCCGGAGGCGATCACCGGCGTCGAGATGGCTCGCGCCAGGTCGCGGGTCGCTTCGACGTTGGCGCCGCGCATCATGCCGTCGCGGCCGATATCGGTGAAGACCACGGCGGAGACACCGGCGTCCTCGAAGCGGCGGGCCAGGTCCTCGGCGGCCAACTCGGAGGTCTCCGCCCAGCCGTGGGTGGCCACGTAGCCGCCGCGGGCGTCGATGCCGACGATGATGTGGCCCGGCGCCTCCCGGCAGGCGGTCTTCACGAACTCCGGCTCCCGCGCCGCCCGGGTGCCGAGGATGGCGAAATCGACGCCGGCCTCCAGGTAGCAATTCACCGTCTCCAGATCACGCACGCCGCCGCCCACCTGGATGGTGAGGTCGGGGTGGGCCCGGGCGATCTCGCCGATGACGCCATCGTGGACGGGGTGCCCCTGCACGGCGCCATCCAGGTCGACGATATGCAAACGCGCCGCCCCGGCGGCCACCCAACGGCCGGCCACCGCCAGCGGGTCCTGGTCGAAGACTGTCTCATCTTCCATGCGGCCCTGGCGCAGCCGGACGCAGCGCCCTCCCTTGAGATCGATGGCCGGGATGACGATCACCGCGCCCCTCCTGTCATGCTTTCCAGACCCCATCCCAGCGGATGAAGTTCTCCAACAGCTTCAGCCCGGCGTGCTGGCTCTTCTCCGGGTGAAACTGCACCGCGAAACACGAACCGTGCGCCACCGCCGCATGGAACCGGCGGCCGTACTCGGCCTCGCCGACCACATCGGCGGCCTCGGCGGCGTCGGCGTAGTAACTGTGGACGAAGTAGAACCAACTGCCGTCCTCGATGCCGTCCCACAGCGGATGGCCTTGGGTCTGGTATACCCGGCTCCACCCCATGTGCGGCACCTTCAGCGGCCGGCCGTCCGCGTCGGCGACACCGGCGGGGAAGCGCACCGCACGCCCCGGGATGGTGCCGAGGCCGCCGACGCCGCCGCTCTCCTCGCTGCGCTCGAGCAGGGCCTGCATGCCCAGGCAGATGCCCAGGAACGGCTTGCCCGCCGCCGCCTCGCGCACCGCATCGAGCAGATCGAGGCGGCGGAGTTCCGCCATGCAGTCGCCCATGGCGCCGACACCGGGGAAGACCACCCGCTCGGCGTCGCGGACCTGCTGCGGGTCCGACGTCACCACCACGTCCACGCCGCTGCCCACCCAGGCCAGGGCCCGGGAGACGGAGCGCAGATTCCCCATGCCGTAATCGACGACTGCGACCACCATGGCGTCAGAGCGCTCCCTTGGTGGAGGGAACGGCGTCGCCGGCGCGGGGGTCGCGGGAGACCGCCTGCCCCAGGGCGCGGCCGAAGGCCTTGAACAAGGTCTCGCAGATGTGGTGCGTATTGCGCCCGCGCAACGCGTCGAGGTGCAGCGTCACCGCCGCGTGATTGGCCAGGGCGCGGAAGAACTCCTCCACCAGTTCGGTATCGAAGCGGCCCACCGTACCCCGCGGCATCTCCGCCTCGAAGACCAGGCCGGGCCGCCCCGAGAGGTCGATCACCGCCCGGGAGAGAGCCTCGTCCAGCGGCACGTAGGCGTAGCCGTAGCGGACCACACCGGCCTTGTCGCCCCAGGCGGCCTGCAGGGCCTGCCCCAGAACGATGCCGACGTCCTCCACCGTGTGGTGGTCGTCCACCTGGGTATCGCCGCGCGCCTGCACGGTCAGGTCGATCCCGCCGTGGCGCGCCACCTGCTCCAGCATGTGATCGAAGAACGGAACCCCGGTATCGAGTTCCGCGTTACCGGCGCCGTCCAGGTCGACGGCCACCCGGACCCGCGTCTCCCGGGTCTCTCGCTCGATTTCGGAACTGCGCTCGCCCATTTCCACTCAGGCCCTCACCTATCCGAGGCGACAGAGCCGCACAGCATATCAGGAACCTATACCGGAGGAGGAACGTCCAACCAGAAGGTCACCGGCCCATCGTTGACCAGCGCCACTTGCATATCCGCGCCGAAGCGGCCGCACGCCACCCCGCCGGCCGGCTCGCTCCGCCGCACCACCGCCACCAAGTCGTCGAAAAGCCTTCGCGCCACCGCCGGATCGGCGGCCTTGGCGAAACTGGGCCGCATCCCCTTACGGGTATCCGCGGCCAGGGTGAACTGGGGCACCAGCAGGACGCCGCCGCCCACCTCGAGGACGGAACGGTTCATCCGCCCCGCCTCGTCGGGAAAAATGCGATACCCCACCAAGCGCTCGGCCAACCGGGACGCCTCCCGGGGTCTGTCACCCGCCACCGCCCCCACCAGCACAGCGATGCCCGGGCCGATCTCGCCGACCCGCTCACCGCCGACGGTGACGCTCGCCTCCCGCACCCGCTGCACAAATCCGATCATGGCGCCATATTGTGCGGGCGGCCCGGTGCCGTGGCTACTTTTTCGTGCCGCCTTTCGCGCCGCCAGCGGCCTTGGCGGACCCGGCCTGCTTTGCGGTCCCGGCAGCCCTTGCGCTACCGGCGGCGGCACCGGCGCTTTCCGCCGCCGCCTTGGAGATCTCATGCAGCGCGTCCTGGGCCCGCTGGGTCGCCTCCTGCCACGCCTTCAACACGTGCTGGCCGTCGGGTTCCCACTGGCCCGCCAGCTTGGCCGGGTCGATCTTCTTTACGTTATCGAGCCACGTGTTCCAAAACTGGGTCTGGTTTTCGGTCCACGCCTTCATCATCTCCTGGCTCTGGCGCATCATCTCCATCATCGCCTCCGGCGCGGCCTGACCGCCACCGGCCTCCTGGGTGAACTTCCGCGTCCACTCCTGCTGGGCCTCCAGCGCATCACCGACCGCCTTTTCCCAGGCGTCCATCTGTTGCTGATACGCCTTTTGCCACTCTTCCGCGCCTGGGGCCGCGGCCGAGCCGCCCATCCCCTTGAGCGCCTCCAGCCAACCGTCCCACATCTTGCGCTGGAGATCGGTCCAGTGCGCCACCATCTCTTCCATCTGTTTCTGTATATTCATCATGCACTCCTGGAAAGTCGATTGCGGCCTGCGGTGACCCCGCGGCCGGATGACTGGATCGGGAACAGGGCGGGCTGACCACCCCCCGA